>DASXXL010000346.1:0-12723 GCA_036503085.1 Pyrinomonadaceae bacterium
TTTTGCTCCTGAAAACAAGAATCCACAGATTACGCAGATTAAATCTGGGTAATCTGTGGATCGTCAATGTGTGGAGTGAACTTGTCTTAGCTGACCACGTTCGAAACCGCCGGAATCTCCGTCGGTTTGGCGGCTGCCGTGTCGGCCCGCATGGTCGGCATCTTCGTGGTATCGAGCGGCTCGTCTTTCCTGTCTTTCCGTGCTTTCTCGGCCGCCGACTGCATTTGCTGCATCTTGCAGCTTCCTTCGAAGATGGCGCCCTGCTCGATCACGAGCGACGGCGTTTGGATATTGCCGTGAACTTTCGCCGCGCGGCCAAGCTCGAGGCGTTGCGTGGCAATAATGTCGCCGTTGATGGTGCCGTGAATCACCGCGACTGCGACTTCGATATTGGCGTCGACTGTACCGTTGTTGCCGACGATGAGTGTTCCGCTCGTGGAACTGATGCGACCAGAGAAGTGGCCGTCGACTCTCATCATCGCCTTGAAGTTCGCTTCGCCGGTGACGGCGGTACCGCCGCCGACAAACCCGCTCAGCGTGCCTTCCTTAATGTCGCGAGCGAGCGTTTCGCTTTCGGTCATGGCGCCTCGCGCCGTTGCCGGTGTGGCTTCAGTGGCCGGTCTTGCTTCAACACTTGGCTGCTGCTGGTAGGAGTACGGTTTCGCAGTGGCGTAATCAGGAACTTCCGGTTTGTGGGTGGTATGTTCCGTCTCTTCCTGATCCTTGGCATTCTTGCCTATCCTAAGCATTTGTTACCTCCGTAAAGATGGGGCGCGGAAGTTTAGTCACCGGCCGTCGGAACCTTTGAAGCAACTTAACGACGCGCTTTCCGTTTGTTTGTGGATTTCCCGGCGATGACCGCCAGGTCGAAAAAAGACTCGCCGCCCGAAAGCGGGCTCATCATCATAGACAAACTTCGTTGTCGGTGTCTAGCTTTGTAACAAAATTATAACGGCGAAACGTTTTGTGACTGATTTGCCGAACGCCGCCCGACATGGCATTCTGACGAAACCTCAACTATGCGTTGTGACGACAAGACCAAAACGAAATTGCTGCGCCGCATGGGCGAAGCGATCGCCGACTTCGCGATGATCGAAGAAGGCGACCGCGTGATGGTCTGCGTTTCCGGCGGCAAAGACAGTCACACGCTGCTCGATCTGTTGGTTGATGTTCGGCGTCGTGCGCCGGTCCGGTTCGATCTATTGGCCGTAAATCTCGATCAAAAGCAGCCCGGATTTCCGGCGGAAGTTTTGCCCGCGTACCTGAGCAAGCTCGAGGTGCCGTTTCGCATCGTCGAGCGCGACACGTATTCGATCGTCAAGCGTCTCGTGCCGGAGGGAAAGACTTACTGCTCCGTGTGTTCGCGGCTGCGACGCGGCATTCTTTACAACATCGCGGTCGAGGAAGGCTGCAACAAGATCGCGCTCGGGCATCATGCCGACGACATCATCACGACGCTCTTGTTGAACCTGTTCTACGTCGGCTCTTTGAAAGCGATGCCGCCGAAGCTGCGCTCGACCGATGGCCGCAACACAGTGATTCGCCCGCTGGCTTATTGCTCCGAGCGCGACATTGCTGATTACGCGTCGCGCTGCGAGTTTCCGATCATTCCGTGTGACCTTTGCGGCTCGCAGTCGAACCTGAAACGCGCGCGCATCAAGAAGTTGATTGCTGATCTTGAAGGGGAAATTCCTCACGTTCGGGCTTCAATGCTCAATGCCCTCGGTAACGTTGTTCCATCGCACCTGTTGGACCACCGGCTTTTTGATTTCAAAACGCTCGCGACAGTGACCGGAGATCTCGCAGCGGAACTCGATCTGGCGGTGGGCCACACTGATGAAGATCTACGCCCGGCGCTCGTCACGCTCAGCAGTTTGCAATGAAAAAGTTAACGGAACTCGATTTCAGTGAGTTTCGTCCCGGCACCCTCACCGAATACACCACGCTTGTTTGTCTCGCCTGCATCTTCGACATCTTTACGAAGCAGATCGGTCTCGCGCCGCGTTCCGCGTATTCCGAGATCAAGCGTTACAGTCCGACGGTTGAAGAGTTGACGTCGCCGAAAGCGGTGCGGCCGTTTTTTGACGGTGAAGAGAAGCGCGCCCGCTGTCCTTACTGCGCCGCGACGAAAACTGTCCAAGACGTTAGCGAAGAAGATTGACGAGTTTGCGATCATTTACGCCGCTTACGCCTAAAGCCATCCACAGATTACACAGATTCTATTTACGTGTCTGCGTAATCTGTGGATGGTTTGTCCTGGCTACTTCCCGTTCTCGATATTGGTTGCGAGCACGTCGTTCATCGCGCAGACTGCCATACGCTTCGGTACGGCCGGCAGCTTCACGTTGGTGATGTCGATGGTTGAGTTGCCGATGATCGTCGCCGATCCGAGCTTCGCCCAGCCTTTACCGAAGTCAGCGTACAACGGCACCAGCATCACGAAGTTGTCCGACACGCCCGACTGCGTGAGTTTGCCGTTCAGCATTCCATCCGAGCCCACTTTGTATTCGAGCTTGTACGCCGGGATTTCGGTGCCGTAGACCCATTCGTTGAAGAACCAATCCATCTTGCCGTTCTTCGTGATGTCCATCGCCTTCGTCATGTGCTTCTCGACGATAGCTTTGAAATCTTCAGTCGAGACGTCCTGATTGAAGTGTGTTTGGACGAAGTCTTTCATCATCGCCTGGAAATCGGCGTCGCCCCCTTGTCCCTGCTTGTACATCATCATCCGCAGCATGTGCAGGATGTACGCGCCTTTCGGATAAATGAGGAACTGCGCGATCGCGCCGGTCTTGCCGCTGTTCAGCCGGTAGCCCTGCGTGACTGGTCCAACAGTGTAAGGCTTGCGATCTCTCGTCTGCGGTCGCGACGTGATGATGCGGTCTCGTTGGTCGTTCCAAAAATCGATGAACTTCTCGTTGCCGCGAATCGCCTGCACGTAAAGCGACGCCGAGAACTCCGCAAAACCCTCGCTCATCCACTGATCGTGATAACTGTCCCAGCCGATGATGTGGCCCCACCACTGATGCGCGATCTCGTGCGGCGCAACGTAGCGCCAGAAGTTGTTGGTGCCGCCTTGCGAGCCGAGTAATTGCGCGCGTTGAGTCGTATCGATAAAAGCGAGGTACGGCATGTAGACCAGCGTGGGCCACGCCTGGCCGAAGAACCCCGCCGGCTGTTGCGTCATCGCGATGCGCGAGTAGGGAAGTTTGCCGAAGTAGATGTTGTAGATGCGCATCGAGTTTTGCGCGTCCGCGAGAGCTGATTCAGCCATCGAGGTGGTGGAGATCGAGCCGAGCGTGGTGCCGGTCTTGATGCCCTGGCTTTCCGCGCGTTCGATGTCCATCTGAATGCGCTTCAACTCATCCGGCACTTCTACGTTCGCATAAAACTCGACGTTGTAGCCCGAGTCTTTGTCGGCGACTTCCTTGCGTTTGAAACGTCCGTAATTAAAACCGGCGACCGCGAGCTCAGTCTTGCCGCTGGACCACTTCGCGACTGACAGATCGCCATCGCGCGAGTCAGGTTCGACTTGTGCGCCGGTGCCGACAAAGATGTACTTGTTCGGATAGCGGAAGGTCATATCGAAGATCGCGCGATCTTCGGCGAATTGTGCGTTGGCATTTCCCGGATACCACGTCGAGCGCGGCACGAGAATGAAGTTGCCGCCGCCGGAATCGCGCACCGCATCGTCGCCGTCATACTGAATGACGACCTGGTAAGTCTGTCCCGCGTCGAGCGGCTTCGGCAGGATGACACCGAAATCTGCGTCATCGTCTTTGCCTTCCTGGACGAAACTCAGTTCGTTGCCTGCGTTGTCCTGGACCTTCGTCACGCGCAAAGTGCGGAATAAATCGAAAGGCACGACGCGCGTGCCGGCCAGCAGATTACGAAACGTGATGCGATCGGTGGCCGCGAGATGGGAGCCTTTGATAGCGGCGTCGATCTCGTGATGCGTGATGTCGATGATGCGCCGATCTTCCGCGCTCGAGACCGTGCCTTTTTTGTACTCATCTTCGAGGTGAAACGCGGTCCAGAGTCCGCCGTCCGTTTCGCCGTAACTGAGCAGCGCAACTTCTTCGGGGTTCGCTCCCGGAACGCCGAACGGATCGAGCACGAAGACGAGTTTGTTGAATCGTTTGCCGTCGATGAAGGCGTTGAAGAAGCCTTCGTGCGCGGGGTTGTAGAGATCGTAGAGTGTGCGCAACTCGCGATTGTCGTGCAGACGTTTGCGCACGAGGTCCTGGTTGCTGCGATAAAGCTCGCGCGCCTCGGCGGCGGCCGGACCGCCGGTCTTCATCGTTGCGTTGGGCGACGCTTTGATCTCTTCGAAAGTCTTGTCGGTAAATCGCAGCACGAGTTTGCTGAACTGTTCGGTGATAGCTTCTTCGCCGGTGAAGATCTTCAGACTGTTCTTTTCAATCTGTGTTGGCGGCGTCAGGGTCAACTCGCCGGCGCCGATGAACACCGCGGCGGTGGTCCGGCTTTCGACCGGCGTGATGAAATACAGTTCGCCGGATTTCAAGTTGAAGTTTGCCGCGTCGCGTTTGAGAGTGAGATTGTTGACGTTGGCGTAGTTGCCGCTGAAATCCTGATCGGCTTTGGCGAGTTGTCGCAACGACTGATAAGTCGGATCGACGTTTCCTTTTTGCGCCGCGGTGGAGACTTTGACTTCCGCTTCGATGGGCGCAATCTCCAACCGCAGGTCCGTTTGCTTCACTGAATCGTCGTCAACCTTCACCTCATTTTGTCGAGCCTCTTTGAAACCTGTGGCGGCGACGCTCACGTCGTAGACGCCGGTGGGAAGACCTTCAACTTTGTAGCGGCCTTGCGCGTCAGTCACCGCGGTGAATTCCTGTTTCGTTGTTTGATTGGTGACCTTGACGGTCGCGCCGGGAACGGCCGCGCCTTTCGGGTCGGTAACTTTTCCCTCGATGCGTCCGCCGGCTCCGTACGCGACGAACAGGGGAATCGAGATAAGGACCGCCAGCAGGACGAAGATAAGTCGTTTAAATTTCATCGTGACCTCGCAAACAGATGGAGTTGAAAGCAGATGAATCGCGTGTTGGGCGCACGCGATTAGTGGGTTGACGGCAGATTATTGGGTCTCGGGCCGTTTCAGTCAAGCGCTGAGTTTGTTAGGTCACTCGTTATGCCAAGCTGAAGGTTTCGACGCTGAGCTATGTGGTCAGCAGTTTAGTTGTTCGCGCCGATAGTGATGCGTGACTGGTCTGCGCCGGCCTACGCCGATCGCGTTGCGCGAAATGATCAGCGTCGGTGGCAGTTGCCGGCGTTTGAATTCATTCGCCGGCGACTCGACGCGATTCAGAATGTCCTGTACGAACCGCGGCTCGAATCCTGTTTCGACAATCTCAGCAGGCGTTGCTTTCTGTTCGAAGTACAGCTTCAACACGCGATCGAGTTGGTCGTAAGGCGGCAGCGATTGATCGTCAAACTGGCCCGGCGCCAATTCCGCAGAAGGGCGCTTCTCGATGATTGCGTGCGGAATGATTTCGCGATCGCGATTTAGGTATTTTGCGAGTGCGTAGACTTCTGTCTTCAACACGTCGCCGATCACGGCGAGTCCGCCGTTGGTGTCGCCGTAAAGCGTGCAATAGCCGAGCGCGAGTTCCGACTTGTTGCCGGTTGACAGCAGCAGACGATTTTCGGCGTTGGAGATCGTCATTAATATATTGCCGCGCAGACGCGATTGGAGGTTCTCGGAAGCGACGGAGCGGTTGTCGATCGACGGCGCGGGTAGGTGCAATTCTTCGCGCAGGATTTCGTACGCGTTGGAAATCGGGTGTTCGATGACGGGCATACCGAGGCGGCGGCCGAGCGCGACCGAGTCGTCAATGCTTGAACGCGACGAGAAAAGCGAAGGCATCATCACGCTCAAAACGTTTTCCGCGCCGATTGCTTCACACGCGAGCGCGGCGACGACGGCGGAGTCGATGCCGCCCGACAAGCCGAGAACGACGCGCGTGAATCCGTTTTTGCGGGCGTAGTCGCGAATGCCGAGCACGAGCGCGTCGTGAATCGTTTCGATGTCGTCGCCGGGGAGGCAGAACTTGTCCTCGACGTCGCAATCCAGATCGATCGTACCGATGAACTCCTGGAAGGGCGGCGCTTGCAGGATGATCTTGCCGCGGGCGTCGGCGACGATGCTGGCGCCGTCGAAGATGATGCCGTCGTTACCGCCGACGAGATTGACGAAGATGATGGGCAGGTTGGCGGCCTTGGCGCGGTGCGAAACCATTTTGCAGCGTTGGCCCATCTTGCCTTTGTTGAAAGGCGAAGCGTTGATGGAGACGAGCACCTGCGCGCCGAGTTCGATAAGCTCGTCGGCGGGATCATTGGTGTAGAGTCGCTCGCGCCAGAAGGTTTTGTCGTTCCAGAAGTCTTCGCACACGGCGACGCCGAGTTTGCGGTTGCGATCCTGATCTTTCAATGAAAACAGATGTCGCTCCGGCGCGGGTTGGAAGTAGCGCGGATCGTCGAACACGTCATACTCCGGCAGCAGCGTTTTATCTGCGTAACCGAGTAACTCGCCGTTACGAATGATCGCCGCGGAGTTGTAAAGGTGTCGTCCGGTTGTCAGTCCTGACGGCCGCACCGTACCGACGATCGCCGTAATACCCTGCGTGGCGGGAATGATTCGTTTTAATGGCTCGAGGGCGCAGCGTTGCAGGTCGCGGTCGAGAAACCAGTCGAAGGACATGTAGCCCTGAACGCAGATTTCCGGGAAGACGACGAGATCCGATTTTTCTCGTTTAGCCTGTTCGATCCCGCGAATGATGTTGTTGGTGTTGGCTTCGAAGTCGCCGTTGGTAGTGTTGATCTGGCCGATGGTGACGCGCATATAGATACCGAACCTGATCGCGGATAAGTTCGATAGCAAACCCGTTCAGGTTACGCTATATTCTAACCCCAATTGCGGAGGGGTCGCATAATGGTAGTGCAGCGGTCTTGAAAACCGCCGGCCGAAAGGCTATGCAGGTTCGAGTCCTGTCCCCTCCGCCACTTATACTCCTCAAACCAGCAATTACTCATATCTCAACGCCACTAACGGATCGATCTTTGTCGCCCGTCGAGCCGGCAAAAAACACGCAAGAATCGCAACCACTGCCAACAAAATCGGCGCAGCAATAAATGTGAGCGGATCAAATGCCTTTACGCCAAATAGCAACGGTGTCTTCCCCGGGCCAACTTCTGAGAGAGAAGCTCCAATCACGCGAGTGAGCGCAAACGCCCCCAACAGACCGAGCGATACACCCGTAAGAACAAGCAAAGAGCAGCGCCGCAGGACCAACCACAGTACGTCTCGTCGCAAAGCACCCAATGCCATACGCACCCCCATCTCACGTGTGCGTTGAACTACTCCCCATGAAATGACGCCGTAGATACCAACAATCGCCAGTAACATTGCAATGAGGGCGAACGCGCTGAGTAAGATCATCGCCGCTCGCTGCGAGACCACCGACCGCTGCAACCGATCCTCCATCGTGCGAACTTCATACAATGGAATCTGGCTATCTACGGCATGCACGGCGGCCTGAATTGGTGTGGTTAGGCTTTGAGGTTCAACTTGCGATCGCACAACTAAATACATACTCGAAATGGAATTTTGTGAGATTGGCAAGTAAATATGAAGCCGAGTCGGCTCAACGACACCTTGCAGTTTGACGTCCCCAACAACCCCGACTACTTCACGCCACGGTGTCGTCTGTTCCGGCCAACCCTGCTTCACTCGTTTGCCAATTGGATTCTCGTTAGGCCAGAACCGTCGCGCCATCGTTTCATTGATTAAGACCACCTGTGGCGACTTCTCTGTGTCTGCTTCAGTAAAAACCCGGCCCCGCAACAATGGAATTCGCATTGTCTTGATGTATTCAGGGCTGATGGGATTGAAGTCGGCCTGCGGAATCGTCGCGCGCGAGGGTACAGGCTGATCTCCAACAATAAATATCGACCCCCATTGCGATCCTTCGATCGGCAAAGAGAGTGTGAACGCGGCGGATTCGACACCAGGAATAGCCTTGACGTTAGTTAGTACGTCGCGCCGGAAAGATTCCACTTTGGTAGCGCTATATTTCGGATCCTGAACATCGAGCCGCATACTGAGCACATGATCTGGTTGGAAACCAGGATCGACGTGGGCAATTTTGTACATGGTGCGGGCCATCAAACCGGCGCCAGTTACCACTATTAGTGCAAGAGCGATCTCTGCCACCAACAAACCGTCAAAGAGACGGCGCCGCAAAGGCCCGGAGGTTGACGATCGTTGATTGAACACCAGGGCGGGTTTAGTGCGCGTCGCTGCCCATGCAGGCAGAAGTCCAAACATCAACCCAGTCAACAAAGTGATTCCTGCTGTGAACAGCAACACTCTCCCACTCAATTGCACATCCTCGATGCGCGCAAGATTCGGTGGGGCCAGCTTAATCAATGCAGACAATAGCCAACGCGCACAAACGATACCGGCCAAGCCTCCCAGTAGTGACAACAAAAGACTTTCATTCAACATCTGGCGAATCAGGCGACGACGTCCAGCGCCGAGCGCCATTCTGATTCCCATCTCCTGTTCTCGAACGAGCGCACGTGCAATCGATAGATTGGCGACGTTGACACAAGCGATGAGCAAGACAAATCCAACCGCACCCATCAGGACCAGTAACGTCGAGCGCACCTCGTGAACGATCATCGATTGCAGTGAACGCACGTATGCACTAGCGCCGCTATTTGTATCCGAATGCTCTTGCGACAGTTGAGCCGCGATCTGACGCATCTCAACGTCGCCCTGACTTACCGAAATTCCCGGTTTCAGTTTGGCAATTGTTTCGAGTCCCATGTAGTTTTCGCGATGGAACCATGCGGAGTTAGGGACCAACCAACCGCCCAGTGGCATCCAAAGATCAGTCTTCTTAACGAATTCAAAACGAGGCGGCATTACACCGATTACCCAATAGTCGTAGCCTCCGAGATTGAGGGTCCGTCCCAGAATATTCGGATCCGAGCCGAACGTAGTCCGCCAGAGGGAATCACTGATGAGTAGGGCCGTCCCCACAGGTGTGTACTTCTCCTCCTCCTCCGTGAAAGTTCGGCCCAACTGTGGTTGAACTCCGAGAATGCGGAAGTAGTTCCCCGTGACTTCTTGTCCGACCAAACGTTGTGGACTACCTATGCCAGATAGATTGAATGTATCGAAGCGATAACCGCCTATTTCCTCGAATGATTTTGCACGCACTTGCCAGTCTTGAAAGTTAGGCAGCGAAGCGCCAATTTCCATTCCCTCTTTGCTGATCTCACTGATCACTACGAGTCGATCGGAGTCCGGAAATGGCAGCGGATTGAGAATGACGGCGTTGACAAAACTGAAGATCGCAGTGTTGGCGCCAATTCCCAGGGCGAGGGTGATTACAACTACACACGCAAAGCCGGGGTTTTTGCGCAACGTGCGCACCGAATATTTCAAGTCCTGGTAAGTTTCGCTAAGCATATTCTTTTCTACTTTGATCTTTGTGCTTGGCTTGTTCTAAACGAAGCTCAAGAAACGAAGACAAGGCTTCCTCTCTTTCGTATTCGTGAACGTAGGAAGGTCGATTCTAAAGGAAAATCACTGCGGCCTAAGATTCACAATGACGACACGACCTCGGCGTCAGCAAAATTCAGCCGGATTGGTTTGTTCCGTCCGTAAATCGCCACCTTGACCTTTAGCAGTGCCTTCGACTGGTTAATACCCTCGATTGTTCCTGTAAACGAAATAAATGGGCCAGACGTGATCCGCACCGTGTCACCGAGTCTGAACGTTTGATGTTTGTGTTTCTTATCCATCTTACTCACGCGGCAGTTTCAACCCCGAAGGTTGTTTCGATTCCTGGTTCGTGAACTGTCTGAATCACGGCGCAGAGATTATGGCATAGCACCTTACACAGCGCCTCATTGATCGGCGTCGTGTTTTTACTTGATCTTCACGCCGATTAGTCATAGAGTGCCGCCCCGAACAAGAGCCCAAGCCCACTCCATTCTCGGTTTCTCCGGAATTCCCGAATGGATCACCTGAAGCCAAAGCCATCGTCGGCGAAACCTTACGGACTCGGATTTAAGTCTTACGAATTAAGGACGCGATATTATGACGACCGATCTCGATCGCATCCGCGCCATCAAGCAAGCGGCGGAAGGCCGGCTGCTCACGATCCCGGGCGTGCATGCAGTGGGTATCGGCTCAAAAATAGTCGGCGGTCAAATCACGACGGAACCAGCGATCATGGTTTTCGTCGTCAAAAAGAAACCTCTCACTGAGCTTTCGCAGGATGAGGTCATTCCTGACGAAATCGACGGCGTCAAAACCGATGTCTACGAATCCGACGTCCCGCAAATTCTCATGGACGACACGCGCTATCGTCCTCTCGTCGGCGGCTCGCAGATCACACCCGGCGCATTGACGCCGGAGGTAATTACTCATCCCCCTGCTCCCGCTGCGCCAGTTGTTACGCCTGGTGAGGGGTTAGGCCTTAACGGGACACTCGGATGTATTTTCTCTTCACCCGGAACCAGTCCAAAGATCATCGGGCTCACTTGCCAGCATGTGATTGGTATCGTACAAAGAGCCGTTCCCACGAACGTGGTCGCAACCACCGCTTCGCCAACAATCACTTTCAGCGGCGCAAACACTCAAAATTCGTTAGTGCAGGTGCGTATCGCACTGACAGGGAATCCGCTGCCAATAATGATCTTTTACAGGACCTCCGGCGCCGACAACCTCAACACGATCGCGAACGCTGTTGCCGCCAGAATAAACGCGATGGCGATTGCCGGGCTCAGCGCCGCTGCAGCCGGAGCAGTAGTTACCATAACCGCCGCCACACTTGCCGGTCTTCGTTCCAAAATATACGGAGCACACATCCCAAACCCACTTTCTGACGTGCACGCTACAGTAGCCGGTAACGTCATTTCGATAACAGGCAAGGCGTCACGACGGTCGGCCGCGTACGTTAGCCTCAACCTTGGCGGCGCGCACCCAACGTTCGGCATGTTTGTTCACATCGCTTCCGGCGACGACGCCACCACGGTGGCAGCGTCGATCGCGTCCGTAATAACAACGCGCAGTCTGCCTGGTGTCACTGCGGTCAAGACGAATCCGGCAGCTCCCGGCCAACCCGCGATCGTTACGCTCACCGGAGTGCAGGAGGCCCAATGCGATGTCAGCGGTGATGTGCGAGTCGGACAGCCGTCGAATTCGTTCTGCTCAAAATGCTCGAAGTGCTGCGGTGATTTGATCGGAGTATTGATCGACGCTCGACTCGATCTTGATATTGCACTGATCCAGCTTGCGCCGGCGTTCGTGGATAAGTTCAGGGCCGAGATCGAGGACATCGGCGTAGTGCGAGGAATTCATGATATTACGGGAGAAAGTACCGGCTATAAGTTGAAGACGCGAGGCGCAGCAACGGCGCAAGTGAGACAGGGGACGCTGCTCGCGATCGATCTGACCGGAGATGCTGTATTTCCCGACCCGGCTAACACTCCACCGACCTGGACTCTTCATCACCGTTTCTACACCGGCGCATTCTCAATCAACGGCGCGAATTTCTCGCAAGCCGGCGACTCGGGATCTGCCGTTCTCACGGACAGTAATCCTAACAGCAACAGCGAAGTCGTCGGGATTCTCTTTGGCGGCAGTGCGACACTTAGCGTCGCGACACCGATTCAGCAGATCATAGCGGCGTTTCCCTCCCTGAACCTGCAAATTGAGACCGCAACTACAACCGGAGTTGATTTGCCTGTACCGGCTCTGGCGGATGCTGCGTCGCGCGAAATCGAGATTGCTGCGGCGGAGGCGGGCGAGATGCCTGGTCCACTCATGCAGCAACTACAAAGAGTTGAGCAGGAGATTGCTACTACACCGGTCGGCCTGCGTTACAAGGAACTCGTGCAACGCCACTTCTCGGAAGTGCAAACTCTGGTCAACAGTAATCGACGTGTGGCGACGGCGTGGCACCGTAACGGTGGTCCAAGGATCGTTCGCGGTGTCATTCGTCTGGCCCAGGCGCCCGAGGAAAACTTTCCGGCCGAAATAGACGGCAAACCTCTGGGCGAATGTTTGGCGGGAATTCAGAGTGTCATCTCTCGTTACAGCAGTCCCGATCTCGCAGCGGACCTTGACGAGTTTGGACCACCGCTGGCGCAACTCGCCGGACTCAACTACACACAGGCGCTTGATGCGCTGCGCAGCATGCGAGTCGATTAGATATGCCAGGCCAAGCAGGCACAATCGAAACTATCGCACGGCAGATCGCATTAGCTTTGCAGCCGTTGGAGCAACAGCTTGCCGGCGGCAACGTCATCCAGCTTTTCGCCGAATTAGGACTGCAATTTCCACCGCAACTGCTAACGCCGGCCTTCGTTAGTGCACTCAACGCCGGCTCCTCTGCGGCGGGCACACTGCCCAATCTCATCACACAACTCTCCAACGATATCGAAGCCGACAATCAGCCCGGCATACTGCAGGACGGAATACAGATCATCCAGCAGATCGCGGCAGTCATTAATGCGATCGAGCAGATTGGAACGGCTCTGAGAAATATCTCGGGAAGCCTGCCGGGAATGAATGCCGCGGAAGTGACAACGTTTGCTCAGGCGCTGCCATCGCGACTGCTCGATTATCTGCTGATTACATATCTGGAGAACACGCAACCGGGCGTCGTCGGCATTGGCAACCTG
>DASXXL010000347.1:0-12280 GCA_036503085.1 Pyrinomonadaceae bacterium
AATATATCAGAAACGCCGCCACAGATAACAGAGACGGCTCTTCTCTTGTTAAACTCCGCTCCTGCCCCCATGACGAAACAGGGAAAGCTACAAACATTTCTGGAGTATGCGGCCGCTAAGTCCGTCCTCGTCACGCTTGGCCATTTGCCACCAGCAACTGCGATGACCGTAGGCCGCTCGATCGGTAAGTTCGCTTACCTGCTCGCCTCAAATCTGCGCAAAACCGGCGCGATCAATCTTCGCCTCGCGTTTCCGGAAAAAACAGACGAAGAAAGAACGGTCTTACTACGCGAGTGCTTCGACAGTCTCGGCCGCCAACTCGGACTTTTCAGCCAACTTTCCACCCGGCCGCTCGAACAACTCCAAGGTTTAATCGAGCCGCGCGGCCTCGAGCACCTCGAAGCCGCGAAAGCCAACCTGAACGGTGGCGGCCTTATTCTTTTCACGGCTCATCTCGGCGCGTGGGAACTGACGAGCTTCGGCCCTTCACTCTTCGGCCATCCGTTTAGTTTTCTTGTCCGCCGGATCGATAACGCGAAAATTGAGGGCTTTGTAGATCGCACGCGCAGACGTTTTGGCAACGAAACCATCGATAAACTCTCCGCCGCCCGCTCGATGATCAAATTGCTCCGTTCGAACGGCATACTCGGCCTGCTGCCCGATCTCAACGCTCTCGACGCCGAAGCAATCTTCGTCGACTTCTTCGGCGTTCCCGCGGCCACCAACTTCATCATGGCCAAGCTTGCGTTGCGCACGAAGTCACCTATCATCCCCATATTCGCGCCCTGGAATGAGGAAAAGGGCAAATACGAGATGATCGTCGGGCCGCCTGTTTCGTTCGAGCCGACCGGCAACGAAGATGAAGACGTGCGCGCGTTAACGACAACGCTGTCCCAACTCATCGAAAACCAGATCCGGCGCTATCCGGGACAGTGGCTCTGGATTCACAAACGTTGGAAGACGCGGCCGAAAGGCGAGCCGGCCATTTATTAATTTTGCAGCGAGCGATGGAACAGGAACTCAAGGCGAATCTGTCGATCGAAAAGCGCGTCAACCGCGCTTACGAATTCGCCGACCTGTCTGACTACTCGTTCAAAGATCGCCTGCTGATTCGCGCCGCGGATCTCGCGTTTTACCTGGCGATAAATTTGATCGGCATGTCAGCGCGTTTCGAAGTGACGGGTTGGGAGAACCACGAGAAAGCCGAAGCCGATCGCGGACAGCCGATTTACGTCTTCTGGCACGATCGCATTTTTCTGACGACTTACTGGTGGCGCAAACGACGCATCGTGGTCATGACGTCGCGCAGTTTCGACGGCGAGTACATCGCCCGATTCATTCAACGATTCGGTTACGGCGCGGTGCGCGGTTCGAGTACGCGCGGCGGTGTGGGCGCGGTGGTCGAGATGGCGCGGCTGATGCGCGCCGGCTGCACGACGGCCTTCACGATCGATGGCCCAAAAGGTCCGCGTTACGTCGCGAAAATGGGCGCGGTGTTGCTGGCGAAGAAGACGGGTCATCCGATCATGCCCGTGACGATGGCGCTGGATCGTTACTGGACGCTACCGAGTTGGGACCTCTTTCAGATTCCGAAACCGTTCACACGCGCCCATGTCTACGTCGCGCCGCCGATCTACGTGCCTGCGGATGCCGACGAGGAAATGTTGAATGCGAAGCGAGATGAGTTACAACGGGTGTTGGACGATTTGAATCGTAAATCTGTGTAAATCTATGTATGAAAGGCCTTGCATGATAAAAACCCTGGCTTCTGTTGTAGTTCTGCTCTTCGCAGTCACCGTGCAGGCGCAGAGCGCTCTGAAAACGCCGACGGAAACTGCGCTCGATCGTTTTCTTCGCTACGCGAAAATCGACACGCAGTCGCAGGAAGATCAGACGACCACGCCAAGCACGCGCAAGCAACTCAACCTCGCGAACCTGCTCGCCAAAGAGTTGACTGCACTCGGCGCGCAGAATGTTCGCGTCAGTGAGTTTGGCATCGTCTACGCACTCGTTCCCGGCAACCTGCCGGACAATTCGAAAGTGCCGGTCATCGGTTTCATCTCGCACATGGACACCTCGCCGGCAGTGTCCGGCGAGAACGTAAATCCGATCATTCACAAGAACTACCAGGGCGGCGACATCGTGCTGCCGAAAGATCCGACGCAGGTGATCACGGTGGCGAAGAATCCGTATCTCAAGGAGCTGATCGGCGATGACGTCATCACCGCCGACGGCACCACCTTGCTCGGTTCCGACGACAAGTCCGGCATCGCCGAGATCATGACGATGATCGACACGCTGCGACAGAACCCGCAAATCAAACACGGCACGATCGCGGTTGCGTTCACGCCTGACGAAGAAGTCGGCGGGGGCATCGAGAAGTTTGACGTGAAAGCGTTCGGCGCGAAGTTCGCTTACACGGTCGACGGCGAGGAGTTGGGCGAGATCAGCGAGGAGACGTGGAGCGCGCGCACCGCGACCGTCACGTTTCAGGGCAAGAGCACGCATCCCGGCACCGCGAAAGGCATCATGGTCAACGCGATGTACGCGCTGGCTGATTACCTCAATCGCGTGCCGCATGACATTCTGCCCGAAACAACCGAAGGCCGCGTCGGTTTTATTCATCCGTACACCGGCACGATCGACGTCGAGACCTCGACGTTGAAGATCCTGCTGCGCGATTTCGACGTGAGCGGACTCGAAGCGAAAGAGAAATTGCTGCGCGACATGGTGGCCCAAACGCAGGCGAAGTTTCCGGAGACGAAGATCACGATCGATGTCAAAGAGAACTACAAAAACATGAAAGAAGTGCTGAAGAACTATCCGGAGCTGACGAACAACGCGATGGAAGCCGCGCGGCGCGCCGGGCTGAAGCCGTTTCTGAAACCGATTCGCGGCGGCACTGACGGATCGAATCTGACGTTTCGTGGTTTGCCGACGCCAAACCTCTTCACCGGCGGCACAAACTTCCACGGCAAGCTGGAGTTCAATTCGCGTCGCGGTTTGGAGAAGACGACGGAGACCTTGATCAATCTGGTCCAGATCTTTGCGGAGAAGAGTTGAGCACGGAGCGAACAACGCACGCCGGGTATGTTGCTTTGATTGGGCGGCCGAATGCCGGAAAGTCGACGCTGTTGAATCGGCTCGTGGGGCAGAAGATTGCGGCGGTGTCCGACAAGCCGCAGACCACGCGCTTTCGCATTCAGGGCGTGATCACGAAACCCGAGGGCCAGGTCGTGCTGGTCGACACGCCCGGCGTTCATCAACCGGGTTACGAGCTCAATCGACGCATGATGGTCGCAGTTCAGGACGCGCTGCTCGGCGTGGATCTCGTCTGCTTGATTCGCGATGCGTCAGTGTCCACCGGCAACGGCGATCGTTTCGTGCTCGACCTTATAAAGCGTTCTCAAAAACCCGCGCTGCTGTTGCTCAACAAGATCGATAAGCTCGAAGACAAGGCGGCGTTGCTGCCGCTGATGGATTGGTATCGCAACGAGTACGAGTGGCGCGAGATCATTCCGATTTCGGCGTTGAAGGAAGAGATGACGGACGAAGTTATCGATGCTTCGCTGCGTCATCTGCCGGAAGGCGAGCCGATCTTTTCGGAGGACGAGCTAACGGATCAGTCGTTGCGTGTGCTCGTGGCGGAGATCGTGCGTGAAAAGGTTTTGCAGGTGACGGGTGATGAGATTCCGTACGTGACGGCGGTCGTGACTGAACGGTTTGAAGAAGTGCGCGAAGATTTTGCGCGCATCAACTGCGTGATCGTGGTCGAGCGTCAGTCGCAGAAAAAGATCGTGATCGGGCGTGGCGCGAGTCGTTTGAAAGAGATCGGGATTCGCGCGCGCCGCGACATTGAAGAACTGTTGGGCCATCGAGCGCATCTCGAGCTGTTTGTGAAAGTTGAAGAGGACTGGCGGAATAGTCCGCATTTGCTGGATGAGTTTGGCTTGCAATGAATGAGATGTGGTACGCGTTGGATGTTGATATCGAAGCGCAGGCGCGCGAAGCGGTGGAGTACGCGCTTATCGAGGCCGGCGCGAGCGGTACTGAAACGGCCACGGATAACACGGATGGAACACGGATCACGGGCTATTTTGAGGGTGTGCCGGATCGGGAACGGGTGCGTAGCGAGTTGTTTGAGGCGTTGAGGATTTATGAGTTGCCGTCGTCGTCGGTGCGCGACATGAATGTGCGTGAGGTTGAGCAGCGCGATTGGCTCGAAGAGTGGAAAAAGAATTGGCAGCCGGTTGAGATCGGGCGGTTCATCATCGCGCCGCCATGGTCCAACGTCGAAGCTCTGCATGGTCACTGTGTGATTCGCATAGAGCCGGGAATGGCCTTCGGTACTGGCACTCACGAAACAACGCGTCTCTGTCTTGCTGCGATCCAGAAGTATTACGAGGGCGGAAGTTTCCTCGACGTCGGTACCGGTACCGGCATACTCGCGATCGCCGTGGCGGCGTGTGCGCCCGGAGCGCACGTCGAAGCGTGTGATACGGACGCAGACGCGATCGAGATCGCGCGTGAAAATGCTGCGGCGAACGGGGTGGCCGAGAAGATCAATTTCCATGTTGGTACGGTGAATGAAGACACGGCGTCGGCTGATTTCATCTGCGCGAACTTAACCGCAGACGCGATCGCGAAGATCTTGCCGACGCTCGTTGCGCTGAGTTGCGGCAGGTTGGTTTTGAGCGGGATTTTGGAAACACAGACTCAGTCGATTATCGATCGGCTTGCGGAGTTGGCAATCACGGATGCCGAGATCACGCAAGAAGGCGAGTGGGTGGCGATCACCGTTTGATTCCTCAACTGTGTAAGAGATGACAACTCGTCGCCGGTTTTTTGCGCCTCCGAGCGCTTTCAATTTCACGAAGCGCACGATAATGCTGACGGCTGATGAAGCGCGTCACTTGCGCGAGGTGTTGCGCTTGAAACCGGGCGACGAGGTTTCGGTTTTCGACGGCGAAGGCAAAGAGTTTCGCGCGCGCGTGGTCCAGGCGAGACGCGAGTTTGCCGAACTCGAACTCCAAGACGAGATCGAGCCCGCGCGGCCTGAGTCGCCGCTGAAGCTCACGCTTGCGGTGGCGTTGTTGAAAGGTGAGAAGTTTGATCTCGTCGTGCAGAAAGCGACTGAGTTGGGCGTCGTGAAGATCGTTCCGCTGATCACGCGCTACGCCGATATCAAACTGCGCGACGAAGCGGATGCGTCGAAGCGCGTCGCGCGCTGGCAGCGCATCGCGCTCGAGGCCGCAAAACAGTCAGGCAGAGCGGTCGTGCCGGAGGTAAGTTTGCCGGTGGCGGTCAGTTCGGTTCTTAGCGAGAGTTGTATCTTGTTCTCTGAAAGAGAAGGACACGGATTAACACAGATCGAAACGGATGACATAACCGCAGTCATCGGGTCCGAAGGCGGTTGGTCGGACGAAGAACTCGAACAAGCCCGTGCTGCCGGCGCCCAGATCGTGACGCTCGGCGGACGCATTCTGCGCGCGGAAACGGCAGCCCTTACCGCCGCCGCCCTGCTCCAGCATCGTTTCGGCGATTTAAAGTAACCACCGCACATTGACCCGAATGCGCGACAGGCTCAAAATGCTATTGAACAAACAAAACCAGCCGGTCGTTTGAAACGTATGGCCATCAGCAAAGCAGACGCAATCGAAAAAGCTCGCAAGGACTTGGCGCAGCGGCTCAACGTCGATGCGAGCGCAATCAAAGAGCAATCGGTTGAAGACGACGATTTTCCAGACATGGCTCTCGGCGCCGCTGAAGACGACGAGATGAGCGGCCAGATGATTACGTCCGGCTGGCGCATCCGCCTCGGCGCAAACGGTCAAAACTACGAATACCGCGCCGACAAAAACCAGGTGCGTCTCGTCGGTTTCAGGGGCAAGAATTATCGGGTTTAGGTTTCACGAGGTACCGTAATGAACCGCAATAACTTTCTGATTCACCTCGCACTCGCAGTCGTTCTCATTCTTATCGCCGCGTTCGCCGGCCAGTTGAATCGCTGGCGCCACGAGTGGAAGCACCGCGTACACATCATGCCGATCGCGGAAAAGAAGCGCGCCTCGACTGCTGAAGAGATCGCGCTCGCTGAAAACCATCCGGGCCGCGCCGAACTGCTCGTCAAATTCAAGAGCGGCACCAGCGCCGGAGCGATCGACAAGATCATGGAGCAGTTTCACGATCGCGTTGAAGACCGGATCGAAAGTGATCCGGGCCTCGAAGCAATCGACGATCTCGACGACGCTAACGTCGACGCGACCGTAGCCAAGTACAACACGTTGCCGGAAGTGGAATACGCTGAGCCGAATTACGAAATCGAGCAAGATGCGGTTGACTCGTCGTCATTCGTTCCGGTGCTGCCGCACGATCCGCGTTTCACCGATCAGTGGGCGCTCGCCAACTCCGGTCAACGCGGCGGCAAAGAAGGCGCCGACATCAGCGCGACCCGCGCTTGGGCTGTCACAACCGGCAGCGACAAAGTGGTCGTCGCGGTGCTCGACAGCGGTGTCGATTACACGCACGAAGATCTCGCGCCGAACATGTGGACCAGGCCCGCGAGCCTCGGGCCGTATCACGATAACGAACTCGGCACGATCGACGACACGAACGGTTTCAACGCTATCGACAACGCTTCCGATCCGATGGACGAGAACGGTCACGGCACGCACTGCGCCGGCATCATCGGCGCCGAAGGCAGTAACGACATCGGCATCAGCGGCGTCAATTGGAAGGTGCAGATCATGCCGTTGAAGTTCATGAACGCGGGCGGTTTCGGCACGACCAAAGACGCGATCGAAGCGATCAACTACGTGATCGATCGTAAGAAGGCGGGCGTGAACGTGCGTATCATCAGCGCGAGTTGGGGTTCGACGCAGAAGTCGCGCGCGCTGGAGGAAGTGATCCGCAAAGCTTACGAGAGCGACATTCTGTTCGTCGCGGCGAGTGGAAATGCCAGTACAAACAACGATCGTAATCCGCATTTTCCGTCGAGCTATAACGTGCCGAACGTGATCAGCGTGGCTGCGCTCGATCGTAACGATCAGTTAGCGAAGTTTTCGAACTTCGGTGTGAAGAGTGTCGCGATTGCGGCGCCGGGTGTCGATATTCTCAGCACATGGCTTGGTAATGAATATGAGGAGAAGTCGGGCACGTCGATGGCGACGCCGGTCGTGGCTGGGGTGGCCGCGTTGATCGTTTCTGAAAATCCCCGTATATCCGTGGATCAACTGCGGAAACGGTTGCTGGACTCAGTGGATCCATTGCCGCAGTTGAAGGACAAAGTTACCACTGGAGGGCGTATTAACGCGGCTAAAGCCGTGGAGTAGATTTTAGGAATAAAAGAAAGCCGGATCCGTTGACCAAGCTACGAACACGTTAGACGACCTGCGAAAGAACTACGAAGCTGACCCGGTTACGGCTGGGTCAGCTTTTTCTTTCCTTCCAACGCTTCGCGATACGCGCCACCGCGTACGTCGCCGATCTTGATCGCCTCGTCAAACGACTTCACCGCCTCCGCCGTGTTGTCGAGAAAAGCATTGATGCGTCCCATCGACTCGTGCGCGCGCGAGAGAATCGCTTTGTCATCTTCCGGTGAAGCAGCGGCAATCGCCATGCGGTAATGGCCCAACGCGCGATTCAGCCGTTCCACCTGCACCTGTTCGTCGGTCGCATCCATCGCCGCGAGACTCGCCGTCTGGCCCAGCGCGAAGAAGATGCGCGGCTCGCGCGGATACTCCTTCAACAACTCACGCAAACGCGCTTCGGCTCCGTTGTAGTCTTTGTTGCGCAGCGTGTCTTCGACAGCCGCGAGATCGCGCACGAGCGCAGTATCACGAACACTGTTCGCGCCAGAAGCGCCGTTGCCTTCTGCTTCCGCTTTGCGCGCCGCCAGCCGAGCTTGCCGGGCCGTGAGCGCGCGTTGTCGCGCTTCGGCATACTCAGCCGGACGGTTTGCTTCCTTTGCCGGATCGAACGAGGCGATCATGTCGGGAAAGAAGTTTGCGAGATCGAAACCGGCGTTCTCGATGCCTTTGAGTTGATCCGAGAAGAAAAACGAAAGCACTGCGCCCTTTTCGTACTCGTCAGCCAAACGCGCAATTGTTTCGTCCTGGATCGCAGTCAACTCGACCAGCGCGCTTTTGGTAATCGCGTTACGATCAGCTTCGGTTTTAGCGGCGGCTAACTTCGTGCGTGTGTCGAGCCCGAGTGCTTCGCGTTTACGCAACTCGTCGTAACGCGCGTCCGCCGCAGCGACAAGTGAACGCGTCACGGTCAGAAACACGTCCGGACTCGTTTGCGCGCCCGCTTTCTGTCGCTGGTTCAAAAGCTGTTTGATCGGTTCGCGTCGCTCGGCGATCTCTTTGTTGAAGCGCAACACGAGCGCGTCGATCACATATTGCAAATAAGCGCGACGCAGTTCGGAAGAAGCCGGATCGGTTCCCTCGGGAACGATCGCGTAATAGTCGTCGCCGATGACGCGAAAATTGATCGCGCCGCGCGGCGCCAGCAGATCGGGCAAGATCAAAAACCGGCGCTGCTTTTCGCGAAACGTGTAACGCTTCTCCTTGCTCTTCTTGTCCGGATTCTTGATCTCGATGCGTTCCCGCGAAAAAGTCAGCGGGCGCGTGTGCAGGTAAGTCAGCAAACTCCTGACCATCTCGGTCGCCGGCGCGCGCAAACGATCGCCTTCCGCCTGGTAGGCGCGCACGTAGTTCACCATCTGCTCGTCGATTCCCGAGCGGCGATAAAACTCCTGCACCAACGGCGCGAAGTCGAGCACTTCCAACAAGCCCTGCGGCAGATCGTCAGAACGCGCGGGTGCTTCGAGGCCCGGCGGTGGTCCAAGCGCAAGCGCGAGCGAAACGTAACGCGCGGCTTCATCGGCCGGCGTTGCCGGCGCGGGCAGTTTGTTGCGTTCGTAAAAGACCTGCATCCGGTGACGCAGATCCGGATCGAGGTTCGCGAGATCCTTGCGCAGCTTCGCGCGAAACGTCGACGGTGTTCCTCCCGGAACGGCATCGAAGCCCGCGACTTCGAGCGCCGCCATCACGATGATCAGTCGCGGATCAGCTTCAAACTGCACGCCGTATTCGGAGATTTCAAACGGCGTCGCCGGTCTTTGTTGAACCGGCTGCTGCTGTGCCGGAGATGGTGAAACTGGTTGTGGCTTGGTTTGGGGAGAAACAACTGTGGCGCTGAGAATCGTCGCCAGCACGATAAGTAAAACTTGCTTCATAAATGCTGATTCGAATCTGTGATGTGCTGCTTTGCGGCTCGGTAAGCGCGCAGCGCCCGTAATGTTAGCGGATAAGCGAGGGCCGAACAAACGACCGAGAGGACCATGCCGCCGACGCCAAACGGCCAGACGATGTTCCAGCTCTCGACGAAAAGCCGGTGGTAGTAAGCGCCGGAAAAGAGGTGCGGATTCTTGAGCAGATCCAGTCCTTCGTCGGGAATGTGCAACGGCCGGCCCAGCACAAATGCGCCGACGGTGTACGACGCAATGATGATCGGAACCAGAGTTAGAAAGGGATTGTTGACGAAGGTGCCCGTGTAGATCGCGACCTTGTTGAATCGAAACATGAAGGCAATGATGGTAGCAAGGATTGTGTGCAGGCCCAGAAACGGCGAGAAGGCGATGAAGACGCCGATAGAAAAAGCAAGCGCCGTCCGCTCGGGTGGATCATCAATAGCGAGCAGACGGCGAAATGCTTTGCGAAACATCAGATCCGTGTTTATTCGTGAAGATCTGTGGCCCGCTTAACTCTCAGCCAAAACTCTTCAACGCTTCTGCCTCGTCTTCATAATGGTCGAAGACCGTCAGCAGTTTCGTAATCACCAGCAGGTTCTGAACTCGATCCGTCAGCTTGAGCAATTTCAGTTGACCACCCTGGCGCGTAACGGTCGTGTAGTTTGCGATCAACTCGCCGATGCCGCTCGAGTCGATATAACTCACGCCCGCGAGATTCAGCAGGATCTTGTTCTTGCCCGAATCGGCGAGGTTTCGAATGGCATCGCGCAGGGCAATACTGCCTTCGCCGATGCGTACTACGCCGCGCAAGTCGAGAATGGTGACGTCACCTGCTTGTCGTTCTTTCACATCGAGTTCGGCCATCGTCTTTCTCCGTTTGGGATTAGTCCTTGAAGTTCACTCGTGTGATTACTTAAAGCTGTTGAGCGCTTCCGCTTCGCTGTCGTAAACGTCAAACACGGTCAGCAGCTTCGTGATGGTCAATAGATCCTGCAGCTTCTGCGTGAGATTGAGCAGTTTGAGCTGGCCGCCTTCTTTGCCGATGGCGGTGTAGCTCGAAACCAGCTCGCCGATGCCGCTGGAATCGATGTAGCTCACGCCGGCCAGGTTCAGGAGAATGCGCTTCTTGCCTTCCTCAAGCAGACGCCGGACCGCGGTGCGCAGCGCGACGCTGCCTTCACCAATCGTGATTTTTCCGGTCATGTCAAGAACGGTTACATCTCCGGCTTGACGTTCGTTGATATTCAACTCAGCCATTGTCAGAAATCTCCTTTAACAAATTGCGAATTAACGTCGCTTGAGCATGCGCACTGTTGTACCACCTTCCGGTCTAATCAACCAGTCAACTTCATCCATGAAGGTACGCATGAAAAAGATGCCGCGGCCCGAGGTTTTCAAGATGTTCTCGTTCGCTGTTGGATCTGGGACGTCTTCCGGATTGAATCCTGGGCCCTGGTCATGGACGCTGATCTCCACAGCGTCAGGTGAGCTCTTCAAAACGATATCGACGGTTTTGTTTTCGTCCTGACGATTGCCGTGCAGGACGGCGTTGGTGACGGCCTCGCGCACGGCCATGTCGATACCAAAAGCAGCGTCGTCGCTGACTCCAAAGCGGCCTATGAATTCAGCTACCGCGGCGGCGGCGGCGGCAACCGTTTCGATTCGGCTGGGTAAACTTAACTCGGTCGTCTCTACGGTCAACCCTTATGCAAGGCCTCTCCGAAAGCCACTGCGCGAGGACTCTGGCTGCTTTCTTACCTTCCGACACTGATCAGGAGTCCGAGGGTTTAACACGCGCGGTGTGCGCGTGTCAAGAAACGCTCGATCCAATCGGAATCACACAACGAAGCCGAAGCTGCGCAAAGCGCGGTCGAGTTCTTCGAGATCCAGTGGTTTTCGGAGGTAGCGGTCGCAGCCGGTTTCGAGGGCGGCGTCCTCCATCCCGGGCACGTCATAGGCCGTGATGGCGACGATCGGTACCTGCTCGGTCGGTCCTTCCATTTCGCGGAAGTTCTTGACTGCTTCAAGCCCATCAAGCACGGGCATATTCAAGTCGATCACGATGAGGCTCGGACGACAACGCTGCGCCATGTCCAATGCTTCCCGACCGTCCTCGGCTTCAAAAACTTTATATCCTTTCAACTCAAACGCCCGTTTGAGCATGTTTCGAGTGTCCTGCGAATCTTCCGCAAGCAAAACGGTCGGATAAAGTATGGCGGACACGGCGTCAGTCATCAGCACGCACCTGACTCCTGTTATCATTCAGTTTTAGAGGGGGAAAACCCGCGAAGGGGGTTATCGGTCGTCAGCGGGTGCCCTATTTATAACACATGAAACTCTCACCAGCACACCTCGTCCGCGGACGGCTCCGTTTGCCGGGCGATAAGTCGATTTCGCACCGGGCGGCACTGATCGCCGCACTCGCGGAAGGCCCGTCGGAGATCACGAATTTCTCGACCGCACGTGACTGCGCGTCGACAGTCTCGTGTTTGCGCGCGCTCGGCGTGGCGATCGAACAGACGGGCGACAAACTGAAATTCACCGGCGGCCAAAATTTGATAACAGCGAGCGAGCCGTTAGACTGCGGCAACAGTGGTTCGACCATGCGCATACTCGCCGGCGTGCTCGCGGGACACGACGTGGAAGCCACGCTGATCGGCGATGAATCGCTGAGTTCGCGGCCGATGCGCCGCATCATCGAACCGCTCGAATTGATGGGCGCGCGAATCGAAGCCAGCGATAGTAAACCGCCGCTCAAGATTCGTGGGGCAGCCAAGCCGAAAGCGATCACTTACAAACTGCCGGTTGCGAGCGCGCAAGTGAAATCGGCGATTCTGTTCGGCGGGCTCAACGCGGAGGGCCAAACGACCGTGATCGAAACTTCGCCTTCACGCGATCACACGGAACGTCTCTTCGACGGCTTCGGCGTGCCGGTGAAAACAAACGATCTCGCGGTGACGCTCGCTGGCCCGGCGCGCTTTACCGGCGGGGCAATCAAGATCCCCGGCGATGTGTCTTCCGCGG
>DASXXL010000348.1:0-5834 GCA_036503085.1 Pyrinomonadaceae bacterium
TCAGGCTGGAGCTCGTACAGAATTCGGTCGTGCAAACGTCCCACGCGGCCTTTCCAAAACTCAATCCGATCCGGCGTCAAACGAAAACCACCCCAGTGTGCCGGACAATCAACTTCGCGATCGCAGTACAACTCAGCTAACTCATGCGCGCGCTGTTCGAGCACCTCGCGCGCCGGAATCACTTCACTCTGCGGCGACGCCCACGCGCCGATCTGGCTCTCCCGTGGCCGCGTCTTGAAATACGCCGCCGACTCTTCCGCCGAGGTCTTCGTCACCTTTCCCTCGACGCGCACCTGCCGTTCGAGTTGCGGCCAATAAAACACGAGCGCCGCGTAAGGATTGAGTTCGAGTTGTTTGGCCTTGGAGCTTTCGTAGTTGGTAAAGAACACGAAGCCGTAGCCGTCGACCTGCTTCAACAAAACCATGCGCGACGTCGGCCGGCAATCAGGCGTTACGGTCGCAAGACTCATCGCGTCAGGCATCGGCAGCTTGGCCGCGATCGCTTCGTCAAACCAGACCTGAAACTGCCGAATCGGATCGCGATCTATTTCGTTTTCTTCTAATCCGTCCATCATTCTTCGTTTGCGTTATAAGGCGCGAGCCGCTCGCGGATCTCGGCCGGCAGCGGAACCGTTTCAAACGTCTCCTGATCGACCGCCGCCAGCACGAAATGCGCGGTGGCGATCAACTCGTCTTCGCCCTTGCGCCGCACTTCAAAATTCAGCTTCATCGACTTCGTGCCGAACCGGCCGACATAAACACCGACTGATAAAAGATCGTCGAGCGTCGCCACGCGACGAAAGTCACATTCGAGATGCACGCGCGGCAACCAGATCTTCAGCTCGTCAAACATCTTGCCGTAAGCCAGGCCGACTTCGCGAAACAACTCCGTCTCGGCAAACTCGAAGAAGTGAATGTAAGCGCCGTAAAAAATAATGCGCGCCGCGTCGACATCGCCCCAGCGGACACGCTCTTCAATCGTAAACGTCTTGTGCTCGGCCATCTAGCTCAGCGAATTTAGAAACTGGACCACCCCGTTGTTGAACTCCTCGGTCCGTTCGAGATTGGAAACGTGCGCGGCGTGATCGATTACCACGAGCCGCGAGTCCGCGATCTCGCGCTGCATTTTCTCACTGTCGGCAACCGGCGTGATCGGATCTTCGCGGCCGACGAGGATCAACGCCGGACACGCGATCTGCGACAGCAACGGCGTTTGATCGTCGCGTTCGGCCATTCCCAACAGCGCGCCCGTCGCGCCTTCCGGTTTCGTTTTCAACATCATGTCGCGCACGCGCTTCACGAGTTCCGGTCGTTTGCTGACTGTCTCCGGCGTCAATAACTTAGGCAACATCGAGTCGGCAATCCCGGCCATTCCTTCCGCGAGCGCCTTCTCCGCTTGTTGAAACCGCGTTTGCTTTCCTTCTTCCGTGTCCGCTTGCGCGCGCGTGTCAGCCAAAATCAAGGCACGCACGCGCGAACGAAACTGTTTGTAGAACGCGAGCGCCACGTAACCGCCCATCGACAACCCGCCAACAACAGCGCGTGAAATCTCCAGGTGGTCCAACAACTCAGCCACGTCCTGGGCCATGCGATTCATCGTCGCCGCACCCGGCAGCGAATCGCTCTCACCCAAGCCCCGCAGGTCTGGCGTGATCACGCGATAACTGTTGCTCAACGCGCTGACTTGCTCGGTCCACAACGAGCGATTGAAAGGATAACCGTGTAACAGCACGACCGGTTGCCCGAGCCCCGTGTCCTCGTACACCAACTGAATGTCATCGACCCTTATGAACGACATAAGCTAAAAATCTCTGCGCGCCGCGCGCGCCACCACGGAAACGAGCTCGGCTATCTCTACCGGCTTCGCCAGGTAGATCTGAAAACCCGACGACAGCGCGCGTTGGCGATCTTCTTCCTTCGCGTAAGCCGTGATCGCCACGGCCGGAATGCTTTGCGCTTCGCCGTTCTCGAGCGACCGCACTTTCTCGATCAATCCGTAACCGTCGACGTCGGGCATCGCGATATCCGACACGAGCACGTCGGGCCGCCGCTGCCTGATCGCCTGAATCGCCTCTCCTGCGGAAGATACCGCAGTGACGTTCGCTTGTCTTCCCGCGAGCGCGGTGGCCATCACGTTCAGCGTGTCGGAATCATCGTCAACCAGCAACACGTTCAGGCCCGACAACTGCGGCGCGCTGCTCAGTCCATTTGCACTGACCCCGGCCAGCTCGGCGGCTTTCGCGACAGCTTCAACCAGCGGCAGCGTGATCGTAAACGTGGCGCCTTCGCCTTCGCCGCGGCTTGATGCGCGGATGGTGCCGCCGTGTATCTCAACCAGGTGTCGTGCGATCGCGAGACCAAGCCCGAGCCCGCCGTGATGACGAGTGGTCGTGCTGTCTGCCTGGCTAAAGCGATCGAAAACGTAAGGCAGAAACTCGCGCCGAATTCCCTGGCCCGTATCCGTCACGCTGATCTCAACGGCCGAATTCGCTTGCGACACTTTCACCTGCACGCGACCGCCGCTGTTCGTAAACTTCACCGCGTTCGACAACAAATTCCAGATCACCTGTTGCAGCCGGTTCGCATCGCCCGAAACCATCGCCGGCGTGTTGTCGATCTGTGTTTCGATCCTGATTCCTTTCGCGTCCGCAGTGGGCCGCACCACGTTGATCGCGTTTTGGACCACGGGAGTGACTTCGATCGGGTGCAGATCGATGTAAAGGTTTCCGGTGATGATGCGCGAGACATCGAGTATGTCGTCGACGATCTGTGCTTGCGCCTTGGCGTTGCGCCAGATGGTTTCGATCGCTTGCTGCTCCATGTTCTGATCGAGTGAGCCGTCTCCGAGCATTCGCGACCACCCGAGGATCGCCGTCAACGGCGTGCGCAGCTCGTGCGAGACCGTGGCGAGAAACTCATCTTTCAGCCGGTTCGATTCTTCAGCCGCTTCACGCGCGCTGCGCTCCAACTTCAACAACCGAACGTTCTCGATCGCGACCGCGGTGAGGTTCGCCGCCATGCTCATCGCGGTGCCATGTTCGGGCCGAAACGCATTGCGCTCATAACTCTGCACTTCGATCGTGCCGATAATGCGACCCATCACCGCCATCGGAACCGCGAGCGACGACTCCGGACGCAGGCCGTTGTCGGGACCAACAACGACGCCGCCGCTCGTCGCGTGCATGTAATCCGTAGTGATGATCACCTGTCCGGTGCGCACGGCGCGGCTGTTTGGACCATGTTCAGTAACGGGCATCGGCGGCAACTTCGAAACGTCAACCTCAACGCCGTCGCCCCAGCCGTAACACGCGGTGCGAACGTCGCGAATCGAATCGTAAAGCGAAACAAAAAAGCCGTCGCAGGGAAGCGAGACATTCGTGAATTCACGCAGTCCGCGAAAAATCGTATTCAACTCGCGCGCAGTGCCGAGCACTTGAGACAAACTCGAAATCCGTTCGAGCAGTCGGACGTACTCAAAAAGCGCACGCTCATTTGCTTCATTGATCGCGGCCTCTGACTCGCGCAGATCTTCGGCCGCTTGTTCCGCACGCGCCCGAGCGCGCACTTCCGCACTCGTCACCGCAAAGAACAACAGACTCAGCAGCACGCCCGTGATGATGGTGAACTTCAACAACGGCCGACCTATTCCACGTTCGAACGAAGGCTTGATCGCGTAGCTGACGGTCCACGTGCGCCCGGCGACCGGAATCGTATCGACCCTGGTGAAACTCGCATCACTCGGCGATGGGTTGTCACGTGCGCCGTGCAAAAAAGTTTCCTCTGTTCTTTGCGCGCCATCGTGAATCTGAAAACTCACGTCGTAGTTTTTCGCCGACGTGATCGATCCGATGAAGTCGTCGATGCGATAAGGACTGTAAACGTAACCGAGCAGCGTCGCGCGCCGTTCGTCAGTCGTGTCAGTCGCGGCGCCGTTTCGAAAAACCGGCATATAGATCAGAAAGCCCCACTGCGGTGTTAGGTCGTTACCTTCCTGGACCAGCCGTACGCGTCCGGACGCAGCGGGCTCGCCCGAGTCGCGCGCGCGGTCCATCGCTTCACGACGAACCGGATCCGTGGACATGTCGTAGCCGATGGCGCGTTTGTTCCGATCGTCCAGCGGTTGCAAGTAAACGATGGCGGTGTATTCGTCGCGTGTGCCTTCGGGCCAGACGTGGAAATTCGCGTCATCCGTCGCGCGCATTTCCTTAGTCACCGCATCTTTCTGGTCCGGCGGAATGGCGCGGGCGAAGCCAATGCCCTGAATGCCGGGATAGTGTTCCCGCAATTCAAACTGCTGCACGAAGCGGTTGAATTCGCTCACACTCACCTGATCGCTCGCGGCAAATAACCCGGTGCTCGCACGCAGTAAAGCGATCGAAGTTTCGATCTTCAGCCCGATGCGATCGTTGAGCTCCTGCACGGTGTTCTGGAAACGGCTCTGGTCCTGCTCGTGAGTGAGCTTTGCGAAGTAGTAGTAAACGACGACTGTAAAACAGAGTCCCAGGAGCAGAATCAGGTATGGCAGAAAAACGCGACGCGAGCGTTTGACCTGAACGTCCCGAACTCGGTGCGACTCACCCATGGGGATAAATTGCGGGGCTGTTTGGAAACTATCTGACTCGTCGGGTTCGTCGTCTTAAAAAATCTATCAGCACAAACTGCGACAAGTTTCCGGGGTTGGCGAAGTACGCCTTGCCGTTGGTCATCGCGCTCATCTGCTTGACGAATTCGACGAGATAATAATCGCTCGCCAGCATGAAAGTGTTGATCATTATACCGGCTTTGCGACAGGCTTGTACTTCCTTGAATGTCTCGGACATCACCAGCGGATCGCCGCCCATCGAGTTTTTGTAAAGACGGCGGCCTGGTGCGGCAGCTTTACTGCCACGCGCGGGCGAGAAGCTGTCACCGACAAAACACGCGGTCGGCTTGCCGTCAGTCACCATCACGATCTGCTTCATCTCTTTGCGTTGCGCTTGCAACAGCCGCCGCGACAAACGCAGTCCTTCCGCAGTGTTCGTGTGATACGGCCCGACGCGCGTCGTCGCGAGCTTCGCCAGCGGCAATTCTTCGGCGCCGTCGTGAAACAGCACAACCTTCAGCGAGTCGCCCGGGTACTGCGTGCGGATCAAGTGCGACATCGCCAATGCGACTTTCTTCGCCGGCGTAAACCGATCTTCGCCGTAGAGAATCATCGAATGCGAACAGTCGAGCATCACGACCGTGGCGCACGATGATTGATAGTCGCACTGATGAACGTACAGGTCCTCATACTCGAGATTCAGCGGAACCTGAAGACCATCGCGTTGTATCGCTGACAGCAGCGTGGTGTTCACGTCGAGATTGATCGTGTCGCCAAACTCGTAACGCTTGCTCGCGGCCGCCGCTTCAACACCCGTCGAAAGATAAACGGTATCGTGACGACCCGACGCGCTCTTGCCGAAACTGCCGAGCAGATTGCGCAGCGTTTTGTAACCGAGGAAGTCGAGACCCTTCTCCGTAACTTCGAAGCGCACATCGCGCGGCAACGGTTCGGAAAACTCGCCGTGTCCGTTACCGCGCTGTTGCTGTTGCTGTTGCTGCGGTTGTTCGGCTTGCAGCGTTAAGTAGCCTTCTTCAACCAGGCGCTCGATAAGTTGATTCAACAACTGCTCGAGTAATGACCCGTGAAACTTGCCTTCGTTTTCGGAAAGCATCTCCTGGATCTGTTGCTCGCTGATCAGGCCCTGGTCCATCAGCGCCTGAAGCAACGCGCGGCGCAGCGCATCGAGTGAGTTGTCGGGAGTGCGGCCTTGTCGGGTCCAGTAGTAATCGTCGTCGTAACCCGAATCGAG
>DASXXL010000349.1:0-1992 GCA_036503085.1 Pyrinomonadaceae bacterium
TTGATTACTTCATCGCCACGCACCCGCATCCGGACCACATCGGCGGCAGCGCCGAAGTTTTCAAAACCGTGAAAGTGCTGAACGTGGTCGACAACGGCGAGAAGCCAAGTATCCCATCTGTGTCATCCGTTCAATCCGTGGCGAAAAAACCTCCCGTCAAGAATCCACCTTCGCTAACGAAGTTCTACGACGACTACAAAGCCGCGCTAACCGCGAGCGGCGCTCATTACGAAACCGCAAAGCCCGGCACGAAATACGATCTCGGCGGTGGCGCGCTGCTCACCGTGCTCGCGCCTTCCGAGCCGTTCTTCACTAAAGAACAGATGAAATCCGGCGGCAACGAGCCGAACGCCAACTCGATCGTGGTCCGTTTAGACTATGGCAGCTTTTCCATGTTGCTGGCGGGCGACGCCGAAGAACAGACTGAGCATCGTTTATTGACGAAGGATTTGAATCTCGAAGCACGAGTTTTGAAGATCGGTCATCACGGATCGAAGTATGCTTCGTCGGCTGATTTTTTGCAGCGCGTGAAACCGGAGATCGCGATCGTCTCGTGCGGCGCGTGGAACCGTTACGGCCATCCGTCACAAACGGTGTTGGACCGATTGAAAGCAGCGAACGTGAAGTTGTATCGCACTGATCTTCACGGCGAGATCACGCTCACGACGCGCGGCGGCGCGAGTGACATCGCAGTGAAGACGGCGAAAGAACCGACCGAGGACGCGTGGGCCGGACGCACCGCGCAGAAGGACGACTCCTCGCGTTCCGGCTTCATCGCTTACGGCGACTTTGGCCCACCGCCGCGTCCGCCTAAACCTAAGCAGAACGCGCAAGGTCAATAAACCAGCAGCAGAGAAGCGAATGACGAAACCGATTTCTTACAGCGACGCCGGAGTTGATATCGACGCCGCCACGCGTGCGACCGATCGCATCAAGGAGCTCGCGCGCCGCACCTTCAACGAGCGCACGCTCTCCGAGATTGGCAGCTTCGGCGGCATGTTCGACGGCGCTTTTCCCAACATGGCCCAACCGGTGCTCGTAGCTTCAGCGGACGGCGTCGGCACGAAACTGAAGATCGCGTTTATGACGGGCATTCACAACACGGTCGGACGCGATCTCGTGAATCACTGCGTCAACGACATTCTCGTGCAGGGTGCGCGGCCGTGGTTCTTTCTCGACTATGTGGCGACGGGGAAGTTGTCGCCGGAAGTGGTGGCGAGTGTGGTTGAAGGCGTGGCGAATGGCTGCCGCGAGAATGGTTGTGTGTTGCTCGGCGGCGAGACGGCGGAGATGCCGGGTTTCTATGGGGAAGGTGAATACGATATCGCGGGCTTCATCGTGGGCGTCGTCGATCGCGCGAAGATCATCGACGGCAAGACGATCGCGCCGGGAGACGTGCTGCTCGCGCTGCCTTCAGCGGGCCTGCACACGAATGGCTATTCGCTCGCGCGAAAACTTTTCTTTGACGTGGCGGCATACAAGCCCGACACGTATCTACCGGAACTCGAAACAACAGCGGGCAAAGCACTACTCGCGCCACACGTGAGTTATTTAAAGCCCCTTGAAGGCTTGCTCGACCGCGGCGTGATCAAAGGACTCGCACACATTACGGGCGGCGGGCTCACCGACAACATTCCGCGCATTCTTCCGGAAGGCACAGCGGTGAAGATCGAAAAGGGTTCGTGGCCCGTGTTGCCGATCTTCGAACTGTTTCGCCAAATCGGAAACGTGTCGGAGTTTGAGATGTACCGCACGTTCAACATGGGTGTCGGGATGGTGATTGTTTGTTCGCGCGGTGACGTCGATCCTATTAAATCCCACCTCAAAGACCGTGGCGACGAGTGCTACCAAATCGGCAAGGTCGTCGGCGGCAATCGCGAGGTGCTGATCTGACGGATTCAAAAAAGAGATTGGCAGTTCTGATCTCCGGTCGCGGCTCGAACATGCTCGCGCTTCACGACGCGATTCATGCCGGAAAGATTCCTAACGCTG
>DASXXL010000350.1:0-4380 GCA_036503085.1 Pyrinomonadaceae bacterium
GCGATGGCGCCGAGGGATAAGTAGAGCGGCAGGTCGAAGAAGTCGATGAATGATGCGCCTTGCGGTTTGAGGATGAAACGATAAGCGAGCCTGTTTGCGATACCGTCGATTCCCCACGCGACGAGTACGCCGATCACGCCGCCCACCACGCCAATCACCGCCGCTTCCACAAAAAAGATCAACTTGATCTCACGATCCTCGGCGCCGATCGCTTTCATGATGCCGATCTCGCGCGTGCGTTCGAGAATCGACATGATCATCGTGTTGGCAATGCCAAATGACGCGACGAGCAGCGAGATGCCGCCGAGAAGTCCGAGCACCGAGTCGATGATTAAGAACACCGTGCGAATCTGATCGATCTCGTCGACGATCGAGAAACTCCCGAAACCGAGCTCACCGATCTTCTGCCGCACGGTCGTGAGCTTCACCGGATCGGTCACGCGCACCACCGCCGAGTCGTAACCTTCGCTCTGACCTTCGCCGAGACTTCCGCCGCGGCGCGCCAACGCGAGCGCCACCTGGCCCATCGGCGTGCGATGCTGCGTGGTCCAATCGTGCGCAACCGCTAAAGGTATGTAGATGCCGGCGCTCGGCATCATGCCACGCATGCCGCCCTGGCCCGCGCCTTCTTTGATCTCAGTGCTCAACACACCGGCGATGCGAAACGTGTGCGTCTCAACGTCGGGCGCGGATTCATCGATGCCGCCGTCGTCCAACGGAATGCCGAAGAAGTTTGGATTTTCTTCTTCGTCTTCACTCTCCTTCTGAGCGGTTTGGTCGGACGTCTTCTCCGACCGTGGACCCAACAACTCGATCGTCTGGCCGACGGCGTCCGCGGGTTTGGCAAAACCGTAATCACGCAGGAAACGCTCAGACACTACCGCTTCATCCGCAGTCGGCGACGAGATCATCCGCCCCGCAGCGAAGTGTTGGAAACGACTCGCGGCGTTCGGAATGTTCGCGCCGCCTACGAACTGACTCAGCAGCTTGCCGTTCGCGCGCACGTAAACCGGGAAGTTCACGCTCGGCTCGACGTAGGCGACGCCTTCAATCGCCGAGATCTCTTTGATACCGGCGTCGTCGAGAATACGCGTCGGCGCCTTGTTGGCCCGGTCACGCGCATCGCGGCGGCCGTCTTCATCGCGGCGCGCGGGCCGATCGAGTCCCGCGAGACTGCTGAGCCCGCGGCCGTAAACAAGAATCTCGTTGAAGAAGTCGAGCGCTTTGAAACGCGCGAGCATGTTGCCCTGCAAACCGAGCCCGAACGACATCATGGTGACGATCACCGCCACGCCGACGATCACACCCATCATCGTCAGCGCCGCACGCAGTTTTGCCTGTCGCAGGTTTCGCAGCGCCAGATGAAGAATGTCGAAGAAGCTCCTAACACTCGGACAGAATTAACAGTATTTACAAGATGCGTAACTCAGGGAGAGTATCGCTGACTGAATCAGAGTGGCTCACTGAATCTTGAAAATCATGTAATCCTGTCAAAAACTAAACGGACCGCGGCCGGTGTCCAATCAGACAGATTCTGCGTCACTACTTCCGCGCCTGCAGCGCGAAGTTCCTTTTCGCCGACCGTGTTCGTCACCGCGAGCGTGCGCATCCCGGCGGCGCGGGCGGATTGAATTCCCGGCGGCGAATCTTCAATCGCCAAACATTCCGCCGCGAGCAGCGGCAACAACCGTTCGCGTTGCCGTTTCTCGTTCAACTTCGTCAGGCCACTCACGTAACAATCAGGCGCGGGTTTGCAAGCGGTCGCATCTTCAGCAGTGATGACGACGGAAAACAGCGGCCCGAGATTCGCACGCTCAAACACGTAACCGACTTCGGTCTTATTCGCCATGCTCACGAGACCGAGTTGAAAATGTCGCGCGGTCGCTTTCAAAAACGTCAGCACACCGGGAAAGAACGGCAACTCATCTTTGATCGTCTCGCGGTGAGCGGCAGTCTTCGCTTCAATCACAGACGCGAGCACCACGTCCGTCAACGGCTTGCCCGCTTTGCCGAATATCGTGCGGAGAAACGTGCGGTCGTCCATCCCGAGGCCCGAGAGATACAGCTCCTCGGTGAGATCGATGTCGTGGCCGCGTAGCACTTCACGGTAAGCCTTCATTTGAATCATCTCGTCGTCGAGAATGACGCCGTTGAAATCGAAGAAGATGGCTTTGATCATTTGGTTTGGGTTTTCATCTCCTCAACCAGTTTCGGCAAACGCTCGCTCTCGAGCACGTCCAGACGCCGCAACACTTCCGCCAGCGACAATTCGTTTTTCAAGTTCACCTGGTAATCAAGGTCGGCGCGCAAGCGATCTTTTTCGCCCTGCCGGTTCTGCGACATCATGATGATCGGCGCCTGCATGCCGGCAATCACCGCGAGCACGAGATTCAACATTTGATACGGCGCCGGATCGAAACCTCTGACCAACAAATACGAATTGAACACGATCCAAAAGATGATCAGCCCGATCGACACGCCGATGAATTTCCAACTGCCGCCAAACTCCGCGATTATGTCCGCCGCGCGATCCGCGAGCGTCAAACGCGCTTGCTCTTCTTCGTTGACGTTGCGCGACACACGCGAGCGCAGCAGTTCGTCAGTACGGCGCAGCCGGTCTGTCAACGCGCTCAACATTTCGAGCGCCACGTCTGGTTTCTTCCGCACAAACGTCAAGAATGCCTCGCGCGACAACACAGCCAGACGTGAGTCTTCAATCACTTTCGCATCCGCGGAACGTTGCCGCCCGTCGATGATCGACATCTCGCCGAAAAAGTCTCCCTGGGCCAACTCCGCCAACGTCACTTCCTGCTTGTCGTCGTCGCGAATGCTGATCCGCACGCGTCCGCTTTCGATCAGATACATCGCATCGCCGCTGTCGCCCTGACGAAAGAGACGCGTGTTCTGCGGCACAACTTCTTCCGATAACAGACTGCGTAGATCCCGCGCTGCCTCGTCGTCGAGTGAAGCGAAGAGCGGCACGGAACGGAGCGCTTCAAGCGTCATCTGGTTAGCGGGGTGCGACATGAGATCCTCCATTCGAGATCTTTCCATCCTTCATCAACACGAGGCGGTCGGCGAAGCTGTTGGCGAGCTCTTGATCGTGCGTGACCATCACGATCGTCAACGAGTCTTTATTAACCATTTCACGCAACAGCGCGAGCAACTCATGCGCGCGAATCGAGTCGAGGTTTCCCGTCGGTTCGTCGGCGAGCAACACCTTGGGATTGTTTGCGAGGGCGCGCGCGATCGCGACGCGTTGTTGTTCGCCGCCCGACAACTCCGACGGTCGATGTTCGAGCCGATCGCCGAGGCCGACGCGCGCCAGCAACTCGCTCGAACGCGCGCGCCGCTGCTGGCCGCGCAAGCCACCGAAAGCGAGCGCGAGCGAAACGTTTTCGCGCGCGGTCATCGTCGGAATGAGATTGAAGTTTTGAAAGATCATGCCGACCGAAAAACGCCGGTAACGCGCCATCTCTTTCTTCGTGAATGGCCCCAACGGTTTCGACGCAAAATACACGTCGCCTTTCGTCGGATGATCGAGCCCGCCGAGCATGTTCAGCAACGTGGATTTGCCGGAACCGGAAGTGCCTTGAATGGCGACAAACTCGCCCTCGTTGATGTCGAGCGAGACGTTGTCGAGGGCAGTCACGCTGTTCGTGCCCATTTGATAAATCTTGAAAACTTCCTGTGCGGCCAGCAGGGCGCTCATGCTTTACTGACTCTCCACAGCGCGAACCGCTCGTCGTCAAAGCCCTTCAGAGCCATGTCAAATTCCGTCGCTACTAATTGTTTGGATTCGAGCAACTCACGGACCTGCGCGTCTTCAAAAACAGGCCGCGAGATTATCACGTCGCTTCCGGACGACAGTGCTTCGAGACGCGCGGCGAGATTAACTGTCGAGCCGAAGTAATCGAGGCGTTCGTTCAGCGTGACGGCAATGCATGGACCAGTGTGCAGGCCCGCTTTCAACTGCAACGGCGTGCTGCCGTCGCCTGGTTGGGCCAACGTTCGTTGCGCTTCGAGCATGGCAGTCAGACCGTCGGCGGCACAACGGAATACCGCCATGACCGCATCGCCGATCGTTTTCACGATCGCGCCGTCGTGCTCGGCGATCGCTTTCCGCAGCACGTCGAAATGATTCATCACGCGGCCAAACGCGGTCGCGTCACCAATTTCGCGATAGAGCTTGGTTGAGTCGCGCAGGTCTGTGAACAGCACCGTCAACGTGCCGACTGAAATCTGTTCGCCGGGACGCAAAGCTTCGGACGCAAACAGATCGCGGAACATTTGCAACGCCGTGACTTCAGCCGCGGTCGTCGCCTGATCGTTCCTGGCCGTCCGTTCGAGAATCAAAAGCTGTTCGGCATCCGTCTGATT
>DASXXL010000351.1:0-7486 GCA_036503085.1 Pyrinomonadaceae bacterium
AGGAAGTCGCGGAGGTACTCGCCTCTGCTAACCGCGATCGCACGCCGGTGACGGTTTCGGGCGCAGGCACAGGCACTGTTGGTGGACGTGTTCCGTTTGGCGGGATCGTGTTGGCCACAGATCGACTCAATCGCATTAAGAGCATCAATGATGATCGAGCAGTAGCTGAGGCAGGAGTGATTCTCGCGGACTTTCAACGTGCAGTGGATCAGAAGGGACTACTTTACCCGCCCGATCCAACCGAGCGCGGCGCTTTTCTCGGCGGCACCGTCGCGACAAACGCCTCCGGCGCGCGCACGTTCAAGTATGGACCAACGCGCAACTATATCGAGCGTCTCAAGTTGGCTCTTGCAACCGGCGAGGTTCTCGATTTGCGCCGCGGCGGCATCCCGCTTTCTGAGATCCTGAAAATCCCTCTTCCAACCTACCGCCGCCCAGCAACCCGCAAGAATGCAACGGGCTACTTCATTACACCGGATATGGACGCCATCGATCTCTTCATCGGCAGCGAGGGCACGCTCGGCGTTATCTGCGAAATCGAGACGCGACTTGTTCCCAAACCGCAGGGCTTGCTGAGCGGCGTCGTGTTCTTCGCGAACGAAGCAGACGTACTCGCGTTCGTCACCGAAGCCAGAACACTGTCGGCGCGTGCCATCGAGTTTTTCGATAACGAGTCGCTCAACTTCCTGCGCGAAAAATATCCGGAAATACCAAAGGAAGCAGTGGGCGCGATATTCTTCGAACAAGAGACCACGGATTTAACAGAAGAACCGATTTTTAATGAGTGGATGAATCTCATGGATTGGCATAATGCAATCATCGATTCGTGGTTTGCGACCAACGAACAAGACCAGGCAAGATTGCGCGAGTTTCGCCATCAACTGCCCGTGCTGATGAACGAGTGGTTCGCTCATTATCGCCAGCGAAAAGTCTCGACCGACATGGCGGTTCCCGACGCAGCCTTTGCCGGAATGTTTCGTCTGTACCAGGACACACTGCGCACGAGCGGCCTGCGTTACACGATCTTCGGCCACATCGGCGACAATCACGTACACGTCAACATCCTGCCGCGCGACGAAGACGAAGGCACGCGTGCGCGTGAGTTGTACGTGCAGTTTCTAAAGTATGCGGCGTCGGTCGGCGGAACGCTCTCAGCAGAGCACGGCGTGGGAAAACTGAAGCGCGACTACCTGCGTCTCTTTTATACTGACGAACAACTTCGCGAAATGGCAGCAGTGAAAAAGGCGCTCGATCCGAACGGCATCCTGGGCCGCGGCAATATCTTCGCTGAAGAACTCTTAAATTAAATGCTCAGATTCACCACAGCCGGAGAATCACACGGACGCGCGCTCGTTGCGATTGTCGAAGGTCTGCCGGCAGGCCTGCCTGTAGATCAGGAAGTGATCGATAACGAGTTGCGGCGGCGACAACTCGGTTACGGCCGCGGCGGTCGCATGAAGATCGAGCGCGATCACGCGGAGATCATGAACGGCGTGCGTCATGGTCTAACACTCGGCTCGCCCATCACGCTCCTAATTGAAAACAAGGATTGGCCCAACTGGACCGACGTAATGGCGTCTGAGCCGCGCGACGTCGCGCCGGAGAAGTCGCGGCGTCTGAAACGCCCGCGGCCGGGCCATGCGGATCTCCCCGGCGGTCTGAAGTACGACGTGCGCGATTTGCGCAACATCCTCGAACGCGCTTCGGCGCGCGAAACCACTGCGCGCGTCGCGTGTGGCGCGCTCGCGAAACAGTTGTTGTCCGCCTTTGGCATCGAAGTGCGCAGTCACGTGATCCAGCTCGGCGGTATTCCCGGCAAACCGCTCGAACTAACGTGGGACCAGATCGCCGCGATTGCTGACGATGCGCCGTTGCACTGCGCTGACTCCGACGTCGAACAAAAGATGATCGAGTTGATCGACGATGCGCGCCATCGCGGCGACACGCTCGGCGGAATCTTCGAAGTCGCGGCGCGTGGCGTGGTTCCGGGATTGGGTTCGCACACGGCGTGGGACCTGAAGCTCGACGGGCTGCTCGCGCAGGCGATGATGTCGATTCCGGCGGTGAAAGCAGTCTCGATCGGCGCGGGCGCGGAAGCGAGCAGTTTGCCGGGTTCGGAAGTTCACGACGAGATTGCTTACAACGCGGATACGCGCGAGTTCATTCGCGAGACGAACCGCGCGGGCGGACTCGAAGGCGGCATTACGAACGGCGAAGAGATCCGCGTGCGCGGCCACTTGAAACCGCTGTCGACATTGCGTCGCTCACTCAAGTCCGTCGACATCGACACGAAGGAAGAAGAAGCCGCCGCGTTCGAACGTTCCGACGTGACCGCCGTACCGGCGGCGGGAGTGATCGGTGAGTCGATGGTGGCCCTCGTGCTCGCACGCGCGATGCGCGAGAAGTTCGGCGGCGACAGTCTCGGCGAGATGAAACGCAACTTCGAAGGCTATCGCGAGCAGTTGCGCGGGTATTAAATCCATCCACAGATTACACCGATTGTATCTGCGGAATCTGTGGATGGTATTAGCGTTGGACGGGCGTTCCGCGTAGAATCAGACCATGGCAGTATTGGAGATAGTTAAGTGGCCGGCGCCGGTGCTCGACACTCCCGCGGATCCCGTGACGGAGTTCGACGCGGACCTCGAAAAGCTGGTCAGTAATATGTTCGAGACTATGTACGCCGCGCCGGGCGTAGGGCTCGCGGCGGTGCAAGTTGGCGTGCCGAAACGTCTCTTCGTGATGGACTGCTCGGGCGGAAAAGATCCGCAGCAACGCGTCACGCTCATCAATCCGGAAGTTCTCCGCGTCGAAGGCACACAAAACGGCGAAGAAGGATGTTTGTCGTTTCCCGGCATCTTCACTCCAGTCGAACGCAATCTCCGCGCGATCGTCAAAGCGCAGGATGTGAAAGGCAATTGGTTTGAGCTCGACGGCATGGAGCTCACCGCGCGCTGCATGTTGCACGAAACCGATCACTGCGACGGCATCGTCTTTCTCGACAAGATGAGCGCCCTCAAACGCGAGATCGTCAAACGCAAAATCAAAAAACTACAGAAGGCAGGGAAGTGGGACTAGGACAGATCACGAACCGATCTCTGGTCCCTGAATAGCAGATGCGAACTGAATATCGTAACGAACCGTTTACTGACTTTGGCAAGGAAGAGAATGCGCAGGCGATGCGCAGCGCGCTCGAGAAAGTCGGAGCAGAGTTAGGCCGCGAATATCCACTGGTCATCGGCGGCGAACGAATCACCACCGAGAGCAAACTCGAAAGTATCAATCCCGCGAACCGCACACAGGTCGTCGGCAGGTTCAACAAAGCCACGAAAGAGCTCGCGAACCGCGCGGTCGAAGCTGCGGCAGAAGCGTTTCAAACGTGGCGTAACACGCCCGCTGAAAAGCGCGCTGAGTTATTGTTTCGCGTCGCGGAGATCATGCGCGAACGCAAGCACGAACTGTCGGCGTGGATGATTTACGAAGTGGCGAAGACGTGGCCGGAAGCTGACGGCGACACCGCCGAAGCAATCGACTTCTGCGAATTTTACGCCCGCGAGATGTTGCGCTACGCCGGCCAACAACCGCTATATCAAGTGCCAGGCGAAGAGAGCGAGATGGAATACATTCCGCTCGGCGTGGGCGCGGTGATTCCACCGTGGAATTTTCCGCTCGCGATCATGGCGGGCATGACTGTCGCTTCGGTCGTCACCGGCAACACGGTCGTGTTGAAGCCGTCGTCAGACGCGCCGACGATCGCGTTCAAGTTTTTCGAGATTCTCGAAGAAGCGGGACTGCCGGCTGGTGTAGTCAACTTCTTGACCGGCTCGGGCGCGGAAGTCGGCGACGTGATCGTGGACCATCCGAAGACTCGTTACGTTGCGTTCACTGGTTCGAAAGAAGTCGGACTTCGGATCAATGAACGCGCGGCGAAAGTTCACGAAGGACAGATTTGGATCAAACGCGTCGTTGCGGAGATGGGCGGCAAAGACGCGATCATCGTTGCCGATGATGCGAACCTCGAGGACGCGGCGACGGGCGTGGTCCAGTCGGCGTTTGGTTTTCAGGGGCAGAAGTGTTCGGCTTGTTCGCGCGCGATCATCGACGCGAAGGTTTACGACACGATGGTCGATAAGATTGCCGATCGCACCGCGAAGCTTAAGCTCGCTGCGCCGAATGATCAGTCGACGAACCTGAGCGCGGTAATTAACGAGAAAGCGTTCAAGACGATCAACTCGTACATCGAGAAAGGCAAGAGCGAAGGCGGCCGTGTTGTTGTCGGCGGCGGTTCTGACGGCGAGCAGGGCTTTTTTATCGAACCGACCGTGATCGCGGACGTCAAACCGGGCGACACGATCGAGCAGGAAGAGATTTTTGGACCAGTGCTCGCGGTGATCAAGGCGCAGAATTACGACGACGCCCTGAAGATCGCGAACGACACGCAGTTTGGACTCACGGGCGCGGTTTACAGCGAAGATGAAGAGAAGCTCGAGCGTGCGCGTCGGGAGTTTCACGTCGGCAATTTGTATTTGAATCGGAAGTGCACCGGCGCGCTTGTGGGCGTGCATCCGTTTGGCGGGTTTAATATGTCGGGCACCGATTCAAAAGCCGGCGGACGCGATTATCTGCTGTTGTTTTTACAGGCAAAGGTTTCGGCCGAGAAACTCGGCGCCACGAAGGGCCGCAAGGCTTCAGCCGCAGAACGAACGGCTATTTAATATTGGTGGTTGCGACGCATGCGTATCGTCTTCATGGGAACACCGCAAGCCGCTGTTCCCACGCTGCGCCGCATTCTCGCTGACGGCCACGAAGTCGTAGCAGTTTGGACCCAACCCGATCGCCCATCGGGCCGCGGCAACAAAGTCGCCTTCTCGCCAGTCAAAGAGTTCGCACTCTCCGAAGGCCTCACGGTTCATCAACCGCAACGCATCAAGACCGAAGAAACGAAGCAACTGTTCGCGTCGCACGAGGCGGATCTCGCCGTCGTCGTCGCTTACGGCCGTATCCTGCCGGAAGAATTTTTGCGTGCGCCCGCTCGCGGCTGCATCAACGTCCACTTCTCGTTGTTGCCAAAGTATCGCGGCGCTGCGCCAACAAACTGGGCCATCGTCAACGGTGAAACAGAGACCGGCGTGACGACGATGTTTATGGAGCCGACGCTCGACACTGGTCCAATACTGCTCCAGGGGTCGACTGCGATTGGTGAAAAGGAAACTGCACCGCAGTTGATGCAGAGACTTTCCAAATTTGGCGCCGAGTTGTTGCGTCAAACGTTGATGCGTTTGGATGTTTTGACGCCGCAACCGCAGGATCATAGTAAAGCGACGTTTGCGCCGATCATCAAAAAGGAAGACGGGTTGATCGACTGGTCGAAGCCCGCGATCGTGATCGAGCGTGCGATCAGAGGTTTTCAGCCGTGGCCCACTGCCTACACGACCTTCAACTCGCGTCGCTTAACGATCTGGGAAGCCGAGCCGCTCGTATGTTTCGCGCCAGAGGTTGAGCCCGGCGGAGTTACTGCCGCACATGGAGCCGAATTGGTCGTTCAGTGTGGCGGACGATCGGCGTTGCGTTTGTTTGGAGTTCAGCCCGAGGCACGCAAGCGACTCACGGCGCGTGAATTCATCAACGGGATGCACGTGAAGATTGGCGATCGTCTTGGCAAAGAGTAAACACGGTTCGGCTGAGCGGAGCCAACAGGGTTCGTCGCCTCGGAGCAAACACGTTTCACCCGCGCGTCGCGCCGCCTTCGAAGTCTTGCGCGAAGTCGAGGCGGGCGCGTTTTCTTCCAGCCTTCTCGCCGCTCACGAACCGTCACTGAGGCTTGCTGATCGCGCTTTGACGCACGAGCTCGTGCTCGGTGTGTTGCGTTGGCAGTTGTGGCTCGACAGGTTGATCGAGCACTTCGCGAAGCGACCGGTGGAGAGTCTTGACCTCGCGGTGCGATTGGCGCTGCGGCTTGGGCTTTATCAACTTCGGTTTCTGGAACGCGTTCCGGCATCGGCAGCGGTGAATGAGTCGGTGAATTTGGTGCGGAGCGCGCGAGTGAGTTCGGCGGCGGCGTTTGTGAATGCTGTTTTGCGGCGCGCGATTCGCGAAGCAGATTTCAATCCGACGGCGGAGGTTACCGATCCGATTGAAAAAGTCGCGGTCGAAACTTCACACCCGGCGTGGTTGATCCAACGTTGGGTTGAGTCCTTCGGGTTCGAAGAGATGGCGGCGTTTGCGCGCGCTAACAATCTCGTGCCGCCCACGGCGTTTCGTGTAGTGAAAGGAGATTCGGAAGGGATACTAGCGCAACTCGGAGAGGCAGGCGGGATCGTTGAGGCGTCTGCGGTTGCTGAGAATGCGTGGCGCGTTTCGGGCGCGACTTCCGTTGTTCGCGAGCTCGCTGCGAATGGAGACATTTACCTGCAAGACGAAGCCTCACAACTCGTTGCTCAAACCGTCGCTATCGAACCCGGTGAACGCCTGCTCGATCTCTGCGCCGCGCCCGGTGGAAAGACCACGCTCATGGCTAAACGAGTTGAAGATCGCGCACTAATCGTCGCGTCTGATCGGTCTCCGAAACGGCTACACACCGTGATAAATCTACGCGCCTTACATCAACTCGACTCAATAAAATCCCTTCTACTCGACGCAGCGCAAAACCTGCCCTTCGAAAACAGCGTCTTCGATCGCATCCTCATCGATGCCCCGTGCTCCGGCACGGGCACGCTTCGCCGCAATCCCGAAATTCGTTGGCGTATCACAGAACAAGACATTCACGATCTCGCCACCCAACAAAAACTCTTTCTGAAAAACGCCGCGCGCGTCCTCAAACCCGGCGGCCAACTCATCTACTCTACCTGCTCCGTCGAACGCGACGAAAACGAACACGTAATTGAAACCTTCCAGCGCGAGAACCCCGAATTCAAGCTGATAAACACCCGCAGACTGTGGCCGCAGCACGAAGGCACAGACGGCTTTTTCATCGCGAGTTTACAGCTTGCGACCCAACAATAGCGGGTGCTAGACTTCGTCGCTTGAGTTTAGTCGCCAGAGCTTCATCCATATTCCGCAGTATCGCCATTGTCATCGCGATCGGGGTTGTTTTTCTCTTCGGAGTCGCCACGACCGTTTACCTGTCTTTGCGGAGCCCCGAAGTGACGGTGCCGGACATCGTCGGCAAGAACCGGTTCGACGCGGAGAAGATCCTGGCCGACGCCGATCTCAAGTTTCGCGTGCGCGCCACGCGGCCCAGCAACGAAGCGAAGCCCGACACGGTGATGTTTCAACTGCCGCGCGCCGGTGAAGTCGTGAAGACCGGTCAGACGGTCGCGATGGACATCAGCCGTCCGACGAAAGCCGGCGAGTCGTCGGAGACAGTCACGCCTGATGAAGACACGACGAACACGAATCGCAGCACGAACACAAACACGAACGCAAACGAAAACAAACCCAGGCGGCCGCGCAACAGAAACACGAACGACAACGCTAACGCGAATGC
>DASXXL010000352.1:0-5319 GCA_036503085.1 Pyrinomonadaceae bacterium
GCACGCCCGACGCCAGCACGAAAGCACCGATCGACGAGATCAGATTCGCAGTGCCCCAGCCGCTTTCCGGCAGGTACGTGTAAACGCGGCGCGGCATCCCATGCAGACCGAGCAGATGTTGCGGAAAGAAGACGAGGTTAAAGCCGATGAACATTAACGTGAACGTCACACGGCCCAAACTTTCACTCAACATCCGCCCGGTCCACTTGGGAATCCAGTAATAAAAAGCGCCGAACAGTGGAAACACCGAACCGCCAATCAACACGTAGTGCAGGTGCGCGACCACGAAGAACGTATCGTGGATCTGCAAATCGAGCGGCACTGCTGCGAGCATCACGCCGGTCATGCCACCGATGATGAAGTTGGCGAAGAAGCCGAGCACAAACAGGAGCGGCGTCTTGATGTTCAACTTGCCGGTCCACAACGTCGCGATCCAACAGAAGATCTGCACGCCCGTCGGAATACTGATGACCATGCTGGCTGCCGTGAAGAAACTCTGGCCCATCTGCGGAATCGGCGTCGCGAACATGTGGTGCACCCACAAACCGAAACCGATAAATCCCGTCGCGATCAGCGAGAGCACCATCGCCGTGTAGCCGAAGATCTTCGTGCGCGCGAAGGCCGCGACGATTGATGATATAAACCCGAGCGCGGGAATGAAGATGATGTAGACCTCCGGATGGCCGAAGAACCAGAAGAGGTGCTGATACAGAATCGCGTCGCCGCCTTCCGCGGGATTGAAGAAGTGTGTGTCGATCAAGCGGTCGCTCGCGAGGAAACTGCTGGCGAGCATCACGGCGGGCATCGCGAAGATGATCATGAACGACGTCACGAGTTGCGCCCAGACAAACAGCGGCAAGCGGTTCAACGTCATTCCCGGCGCGCGCATTTTGAAGACGGTACCGATGATTACGATCGCGCCGACCAGCCCGGAGATTTCGGTAAACGTGATCATTTGCGCCCAGATGTCGACGCGTTTTCCCGGCGAATATGCCGGACCGGAAAGCGGCACGTACGCGAACCAACCCGCATCAGGTCCGGTGTTCAGCAAGAAGCCCGCGTAAAGCAGCAAACCGCCGATGAGATAGACCCAGTAACCGTAGAGATTGAGACGTGGATACGCGACGTCGCGCGCGCCGATCATCAGCGGCACGAGGTAAATCCCGAGCGCGGTCATGATCGGCACGGCAAACAGAAACATCATCGTAGTGCCGTGTACCGTGAAGATCTGGTTGTATTTGTCGGGACCCAGAAAGTGGTTGTCGGGCCGGGACAATTGAATGCGCATCAGGGCGGCTTCGATACCGCCGAACAGGAAGAACACAAACGCCGTGACGATGTAGCGCTTGGCAATCAGTTTGTGGTCCGTTTCCATCAACAACCGGCGCCAACCTTTTTCGTGCGCCCACGTGCGCTCGAGCTCGTCGCGTTCGCGCTCCATCTGCGCGGCGAGCTCGTCGTCGCTGATCTGTGTAACTTCAGTTTTTCGGGTTAATCCGTCGCTCATTTCAAACTCTGTAAGTAATCAACGAGTGCGTCCAGTTCCTTCTGGCCGAGGTTGTTCGCCGGCATTTTGTTTCCCGGCTTGAACTGCTGCGAGTCAACGATCCAACGGGTCAGGTGTTCGCGCGTGTTCGAGAGCGTCGCCGCCGCGATGGTGTTGCGACTGCCGATGTGCGTCAGGTTGGGACCGAAGTTTGATCCCGCGGGCGTGCCGCTGATCGCATGGCACATCACGCATGGCGCTGAAAGAAAAACCTGTTGCCCGTAACGCTGCGAATCCGTGGATGGCGGCACCGCGGCTTGCACCGCGTTTTGGCGCCACGCGTTGAACTGGTCCTGCGGCTCGGCAACGATCCAAAACGCCATGCGTGCGTGTTGCAGCCCGCAGTATTCCGCACACTGCCCGCGATACACGCCGGGTTTGTCAGCCTGTAACCACATCGTCGAGATTTTTCCGGGGATCAGATCTTTCTTGCCCGCGAGGTTCGGGACCCAGAAACTGTGAATCACATCGCCGCCACGCAAAGTGAACAGCACCGGCACGCCGACGGGAATGTGGATCTCGTTTGCCGTCGTGAACATGTTGCTCGCGTCGACGTCGTTGTAACGAACTTCCCACCACCACTGATGACCCGTGACTTCGATCGAGAGCCCGTTCTTGTGCGCGAGATCGGCGGTCAATGCTCGTCCCGTCGAGTAGCTATAAATTAAGAAGAAAAACAGAATGGCAGTCGTGACGACGACCGCGCTAACCACCGCGTTTCGCTTGCGTCTCTCTGTTTCGGGAGAGGGATCTAAAACCGGATTGAGATCGCGGCGGCGTGTTCCGTTTCTGATCGCGATGAAGATGGCAATCATCGTGAGCACGTAGACCGCGGTACAAACCCAGAACATCAACCACCAAAGCCGGTCGAGATTCGCCGCGTTTGGACCAGCCGGATTGATCGAGTTTTGAATCCCCTCACGGCTGCACGAACAGAGAAACAATGCCGCACCGAATGCGACAAGAACGAGTCTGATCCGGTTTGTACTCCCGCTCTGCTTCATCAAGGCTTTGCCACATAAGTCATCGGCCCGCTCTTCTCTGTGCAACCTCGGTGTCCTCTGTGTCTCTGTGGTGAATGATTTCTTGGCAAAACCAACCAAAGAGACACAGAGGACACCGAGGTTGCACAGAGAAATCTCTTTAGAACCTACTTTCAGGACAAGGCTTCTCATCAATGTATTTCACCCGGCGTGGATTGTTTCGGCGTCTCGCGCTTCGTACGTTGCTCCGAGCGGTGTGCGTTCATGTCGTCGCTGCGCGTCGGCGCTACGTCTTTGCGCAACTGCCCGCTCAGCGAGCGCACGTACGCGACGAGCTGCCAAACCTGGCTGTCGGGAATTTTTGCGCGAAACGAAGGCATGCCGTTGGGCCGGCCCTCGACGATCGTGCTGTAGATGTTTTCCGGGTTCGAACCGTAGATCCACTGCGCGTCCATCAACGGTGGTCCAATGCCGCCGCCGCCGTTGAAGTGACAACCGACGCAGTTGTATTGCATGAACAACTGCTTCCCGGTGTTTACGTCGTAGGCCTGCTCGCCGGCAGCATTTTGCAGTGGCGGCGGCGCCGTCGTACCGGGATGAATCTCGCTCATCGTCACCGAGTACGACTCATTCGTCGCCGGTGGCGCGGTGAACTGCCGTGTCTCTCTTTTGCAGGCAACGGACAGACACAGATGAACACAGACCAGACAAAGCAGAGATTTACGCACCGCTGCCTCCTTTCTCCTGGTCCACGCGCGGAATCGCGTAGTCCTGGAGGATGCGATCGATGTCGCTGCGCCGGCGCTCCATCACCTGCTCGATCTGGTCCTTCAAGTCCTGATCACCACGACGCACGCCCATCGAGATGTCGAAGACAAACGGCAGAAACGGTTGATCGACCTGCGGCGACACGGGCACGACGTCCAGCGGCACACGCGACTGTTTCGCGAAGTAGCCCGCCAGCGGTCCCCACACAATCGCGACGTCGACGTCGCCCTTCGCCACTGCATCGACGATGCGCGCGGGCGGATTCGGTTGGTTGTAATCGCCGTAGACCGTAAAGCCTTTGACGTTGTCGATGATGTTGCGCCGGCTGAGTGCGTGCGCGGGCGGCGCGTTGCTGAAATCGTCGCCGATCATCTGCACGCCGATCTTCAAAGTCTTCAGCGCGGGATCGTCGAAAGACGCGAGCTTGAGATGTCGATCTTTGCGTGTGAGAAAGACGTAGGTCGAACGATAGTACGGCCGCGTGGTCGAAGCCATTTCGAAACCGGCGGGCACGCCCATAACGATGTCGCACGCGCCGGCCTTCAGCGTGTTGCGAAAGAAGCCGCGGCGTTGTGCCCACCACGTGTACTCGACGCGCTCGCCCAGGTCGTGGGCCAACAGTTCGGCGATCTTGTTTTCGAAACCTTCGCCGCGCTGGTTTGAGAACGGGAGGTTGTTTGGATCGGCGCAAACGCGCAACACGCCGGCGGGCCGCGCGATAACAGACTGAGCGATCACTTGCGTCGGAGGTGGCGCCGGTCGAGTACAAGCGGAAAGAGATATCAAACAGATTACGAACAGGACCAGTCTAAGGAAGCGCAAACACATAAAGCATGCCTCCCTTCGTCGAGTGATCCGGCAAGTCCGTCATTGCGCCGACAAACCCGAGCGCGCCAGTCGGATCGCGTGTATCGAGTCCACCCGCAACGACTGCGCCCGACCAACCACCAACACCCGAGAGTATCGCGACGTACTGCTTGCCGTCCGGTCCACGATAACTAACCGGCTGCCCGATGATTCCCGAGCCGCATTTGAACTGCCATAACAACGTTCCGCTCTTCGCGTCGAGCGCCTTGAACCAGCCGTCCATCGTGCCGTAAAAAACCACGTCGCCCGCGGTTACGAGCGCGCCGCTCCACACCGGAAAGTTTTCCGGCACGGCCCAGACCTTTTCATTCTTCACCGGATCCCACGCGAGAAACTCACCGCGATTGCCGCCCGGTCCGGCGTACATGCGCACGTTCGCGCCGACGTAAGGCGTGCCGGCGATGTAGTTCGCTTCGAGACCTTCTTCATCCATGCACAGATTTTGGTGTGGGATGTAGACCAGGCCAGTGCGCGGCGAAAACGCTGACGGTTGCCAGTCCTTTGCGCCCGGGGCCGCCGGACAAACCTCGCGAATTACTTTTCCGACTTCCGGCTTTTTCTCCGGGTTGTAGATAAGCTGTCCGCTGTTGAGATCGACGCCTTTGGTCGAGGTGATGTAAGCGAACGGATTCGCCGACAACACCTGACCGTTGGTGCGGTCGATGATGTAGACGTAGCCGTTGCGTTCGGGCCGCACCAAGACTTTTCGCTGCTGGCCCTGGAACGGGATGGTCATCAGGATTTGTTCGTTGATGCCGTCGTAGTCGTGCAGATCGTGTGGGCTGAGCTGATAGAACCAGCGCGCCTCGCCCGTGTCTACGTCGCGCGCGAAGATTCCCGAGGTCCACTTGTTGTCGCCGGGTCTTTGATCTGGATTCCACGGGCCGGGATTCGCGGTGCCGTAGTAGATCAAGTTGGTTTCCGGATCGTAAGAGATCCAACCCCACATCGTGCCGCCGCCGATCGTCCATGCATCCGCGGGCCAACTCGTGACGCCGAGGTCCTTGCCCTGGTCCTGCGAGTAGTACGGATGGAAGTTTGGCCCAATCAGCACGTCGGCGTCAGGACCGGTGTGGTAAGCGCGCCACGCGATCTTGCCGTCGCTCGTGTTCAGCGCCGTCAGCCAGCCACGCACACCAAACTCACCGCCGCTAT
>DASXXL010000353.1:0-11617 GCA_036503085.1 Pyrinomonadaceae bacterium
ACGTGAGCTCGTTCAACGAAAACGGCGCGTACCGGCCAAATGCTAACAACAGTCCGACGACAACAACACCAACCCAAAACCGCGTGCGCCAGTCTCGCGCAAACCACACAGCCAGTAACACCAGCACGATCGAGATCACGCCCGCATACGGCACATACTCCGTATAGAACGACGGTCCGAGAAACGGCGCGCGAAACAAACGCCCATCACCACCACCCATCACAAACGGCGCCAGAAACGTCAGCACAAACCTCTTCGGCATCGAAAACGACGTGAAGAAGTCGTAACTCGCCGCGTCGCGAAGACTGTTGCGCAGCAACTCCCATGTCGGTAGGATTTGCACTGCTGCGAGCAACAAACCGACGCATACGAACCCAACTGAAGTGAGATAACGCTTACGCTGCCCGAAATCCACAGCGCCCATCACCAGCGCGTAAGCAACCGCGAGCAGGAGTGCGTAGGTAAACGCTTGTTGATGTCCGGCAAAGAACTGCAGCGCCACGAAGACGGCGATGAGCGCGGCATGCTTGCGCTTGCCGGTCTGGGCGTAGCGTTCGATGGCCCATAGCACCCACGGCAGCAGCGCGGCAGTTTGCACGATGTTGATGTGACTGATTTGGTTGACGAGGAAACCGCCGGCTTGCCACACGAGACTCGTCACCGCCGCGCCGGCGACGGAAACTCGCGTGCTACGCGCATACAAGAACGCGCCGAGCGCCGCGACCATGAAAGAGCAAAGCACCATCAGGTTGGAGCTCGTCGAGGCAGCGAACACGAGATAGAACCAGTTGAGCGGAAACAAAATTCCGCCCTGGGCCGCGCCTAAAAGCGGCATGCCGCTGAAGATGTAAGGGTTCCAGATCGGCAGGTGGCCCGAGCGTACGATTTGCGCCGCCGCAACTCGGAAAGGAACGTTCTGCAGAATCCCGTCGTCGGGAGACACGACCAGGCCGCTGCTCAGCGCGGGCAGAAAATAGACGACCGGCGCCAGCGTGAGCGCGATCGCGGCAAGATGATCAGACCTGATTTTGAAACGGAGTGTTGATGGATCAGCCATTGATTCGGGAGAGCGACGCGACGACGCTGCTGGTTTTTAAGCCGCGACGTTTCCTCTCACTGTCACTGGCCTTCGTGCGGTCGCATGCGGCAGAGTTCACGAGTGGCGCACTGCTCGCGCTCATGGGTCTGCAAATGTTCGCGGTGATCTGGCGCAAGAGTATAACCGTTGATGAGCTCGTGATGATTCCGTCCGCATACTATCACCTCGTCGACGGCGACTTCCAACTCGTCAACGAACATCCGCCTTTGTCGAAGCTGGTCGCTGCTGCGCCGCTGCTGTTCGTGCAACCAAACGAGCAGGCGGAACACGCCGCATTCTGGGATTACAACGAGAAGAAATATCCCTCGATCGCGTTCTGGTCGCGCGCCGGTATGATAGTTTTGACGCTCACACTCGGCGTTTTGATTTTCATCTTCGCGCGATCGCTATTCGGATCGCGGGCGGCGGTGATCGCGGTCGCACTTTTCAGTCTCGAGCCAACGATGCTGGCGCACGGTCGTGTGGTGCAAACAGATGTACCGGCAGCTTTCGGTTACTTGCTGTTCTTCATGGCGCTTTACTGGTACTCGTCCGCAACTACGTGGCGCCGCGCTGTGTTCTTGGGTGCGGCCGCCGGTGTGGCGCTGCTCGCTAAGTTTTCAATGCTGCTGATCGGACTCGTACTGCCGCCGGCGTTTATCATCCTGTGGTGGCTGAGTTCGCGACGGCGCGCGGTTGCGCTTCACGCCGCGGTGGTCCTGCTCGCGATGTTATTCGTGGTCAACGCCGCTTACTTCTTTCAACATGCGCCTCTGAACGACGTGGATCATAGCTGGATCGCCGCGAAGTTCCCAGCACATCCCGAAAGGGTGGACCAGGCTACAGAAGTGCTCAGCCACATCGTGCCGAAAGAGTTTGTGCTGGGCACGCTTTTTCAGCTTGTGCATAACCGCGAGGGTCACAATGCGAGCCTGTTGGGTATGTATGGCCGCATGGGTTGGTGGTATTACTTTCCCGTCGCCTTCGCTTTAAAAACGACGTTACCGTTTCTGTTGCTCAGCGTGCTGGCAATGGGCTGGGCGATATTCAGAGTTGCGAAGCATCGCGATCTCCGGTTTGTTTGGCTGCTCGCGCCGACGCTGATCTACTCGGTCTTTGTTTTGTTCAGTCACATCAACATCGGCGTGCGTTATCTCGCGCCGATTTTTCCGTTTCTGATGATCGCGGGCGCCGCGTTGCTCGAGTATCTTTTGCAACTGCGACGTGTCGCGGCGACGGTTTTCGTGGCGGTGTTGTTGGCGTGGACCGGGGTTGAAGCGGTGCGCGCGTTTCCGAATCACGTGAGCTACATGAATCAGCTCGCGAGCGGCGCGCCGCATTGGTGGTACTTGTCTGATTCCAATGTTGAATGGGGCGACGACGTGCGGGGCCTGGCGCTCTATCTGCAGCAGCACGGTGAACGACGCGTCGCGGATGCGACTCTCGGCGGATTCGGAATCCTGCGTTTTTACGGAATCGAGCGCGTGGATCCGTTGGCGCAACAAACCACTAATGTGGATGGTCCGAAGTATCTGGCGATTGGCGCGAGTTTTCTCAACGGTTCGGCGGTTCCCGAAGGCCCGCCGGGCAGCGGCCGCGACACGATGGAGAGTCGCGTCAATTATTTCGCCGCTTACCGGCAGCAAACACCGGAAGCGGTGATCGGCGTATCGATCTACGTCTTTCGTCTGCGATGACTCCAGTGATGAATTCTCTCGTAGTGGTACCCACCTATAACGAAGTTGATAATCTTCCCGGAATCGTCGCGAGCATTCTCGAGCACGCGCCGCAGACACACATTTTGATCGTCGATGACAATTCACCTGACGGCACAGGTGCGCTCGCTGATCAATTGAGCCATACGCATGCCGGACAGGTGTTCGTGCTGCATCGCGCGCGCAAAGAGGGCTTGGGCCAGGCGTACGTCGAGGGATTCAGGTTTGCGCTCGATCGCGGTTATGACGCGATCGTGCAGATGGATGCCGACTTCTCGCACGATCCGAAATATCTGCCGGCGTTCTTTGAGGCCATCGAGACAAACGATCTCGTGATCGGTTCGCGTTATGTCAACGGCATCAGCGTTGTTAACTGGGACCTGAAGCGATTGATTCTCAGTAAAGCGGCGTCGTTCTACGTGCGGCTCATCACGCGTATGCCGATCGCCGACACGACGACGGGATTCAAATGTTGGCGCCGCGAAGCGCTGCTCGCGATCGGGCTCGATCAGTTGTTTTCGAATGGATACGTGTTTCTTGCGGAGATGTCGTATCGAGCGTATCGCAAAGGAATGCGGATCAAAGAGGTGCCGATAATTTTCGTTGAGCGCCGCCTGGGCCGATCGAAAATGAATGGCGGCATCATGATCGAGGGCGTGTTGAGTGTCCTCCGGATGCGCTTGCGACGCCGATAAGAGGGTTCTCTGTGCAACCTCTGTGTCCTCTGTGTCTCTGTGGTTGGTTCTTCCTAACACTTAATAACCACAGAGACACAGAGGACACAGAGGTTGCACAGAGAAAATAGTTCAGGCTGGCCACCATAAGCGTGCTTACCAAAAGCCCACAGCAACAAAAATTTGTTTTGAGCGGTGTGGCTTTGATCCTGTTCGGTGCGCTGATTCAGTTTGCTGCTTTACGAACGAACCCGCCCGGTTTCTTTCTTGATGAATCGTCGATCGCTTACAACGCTCATACGGTTTCGCAAACCGGCCGCGATGAACATGGTGAAGCGTGGCCGCTGTTCTTTCGCGCGTTCGGCGAGTTCAAAAATCCTGTTTACATCTATCTGCTGGCGGGCGTCTTTCGTGTAGCTGGACCAGGCATAGTTGCCGCTCGCGCGCTGAGTGCGACGCTGGGACTGCTGACGATTGTGCTGCTCGGTTTGTTGGCGTTTCGGATCACGCGAAATCGCGGCACTGCGCTGCTCTTTTCGTTACTCGTTTTGTTCACACCGTGGATGTTTGAACTCAGCCGGCTGGTTTTGGAAGTGGCAATCTATCCGTTCGCGGTGGCTTTGTTTCTCTTAGCTGTCTGGAATGCCACCGACAAACCAACGTGGGCCGCAACGCAGATCTGCGCGCTTGCCGGAACGCTCGCGCTGCTGACGTACAGTTATTCGATCGGCCGGCTGTTTGGACCATTGCTCGCGCTTGGTTTGATCGTGTTCGTGAACCGGCGCAGATTACTCGGTCTTGCTCTCACGTGGATCGCTTTTGCCGTCACGCTGATTCCGCTGTTCATCTTTCAGGCGCGCAATCCCGGCGCGCTGACAGGACGCTTTCAATACCTCAGCTACATCAGGCCGGAAAGCACGCTCGTACAGATTGCACGTGAGTTCGCCAAGCACTTCTCTGCTAACCTGAATCCGTGGCCGATGTTTGTGACGGAGTCGTCGAAGACGAACGAACTGGTCCATGTTCCCGGCCCGCCAACGCTGCTGACGATCACGGCGGTGCTCCCGGTCATCAGCCTGGTTTTGCTCTACAAACGACGGGGCCTCGACGCGTGGTGGCGGTTTGTTCTTTACGGCGTCGTCGCTTCGCTCGTGCCAGCGTCGTTGACGACAGACGACTTTCATATGCTGCGCCTCGCGCCGCTCGTGGTCTTTCTGCTCGTGCTAACGATTCCGGGCTTGCAGTCGTTAACAGAGCCGCAGGTCCCTCGGAAGCGAGTTTTGTTAATCGCGACCGTGTTTCTGATCTGCGCGCAGGGTCTGTTCTTTCAGTGGCGGTTTCACGCGAGCGTTACTTCACCACGCCGACTGCATACGTTCGACGCCGATTATCCCGCGCTGATCCTCCCAGCCGCGTTGCACGAAGCCGGATCGAGCCCCGTCTATCTCGCCGACAATCCCGCTCGGCCGGCGTACGTGCAAGCGCTTTGGTATGCGACGCTGTGGAATATTCCGTTGACGAAGTTTGTCTCGCTCGGGTTTGAACAGTCAGCGCCTGAAGGCGCAGTAGTGATCACGACAGAAGAACGCTGCCTGCGTTGTCGTGTGCTGGCCTACAGCGAGCCGTACACGACTTACGTCGCCATTGGCCCACCGCGCGTGTTGATGCGTTTGCCCGATGACGGAATGCGTGCTGAGCTGAACGTGAGCGAGCCGCCAACGCAATTGCGCGCGGGCCAACAGATCACGATTCAGGTAGCGGTGAAAAACGTAAGTTCCTCGCTATGGCTGGCGCCCGAAAGGAGCGGTGGTGACTTTCGTCTGTCCGTCGGAAATCACTGGCTGGACCAAAACGGCGAGACGGTCGTGAACGATGACGGTCGTGGGGCAATCACGAACGATGTCCCTCCAGGTGCGACGATCACCGTGCCGCTCGTGATCAATGCGCCGCGACGAGCAGGCGAGTATCTGCTGGAAGTCGATATGGTGCAGGAAGGCGCTTCGTGGTTCGGTTTGAAGGGATCGCGGACGTGGCGCGGACGAGTCACCGTCACCAACTAGAGCCACAAAGAGGCACAAAAAGCACAAGAGCAATTTCGAAAACCTTTGTGCTTCTTGTGCCTCTTTGGGGCTTAAAGGAGTGATTCGTAGATCTTGAGCGTTTTGATCGCGGTTTGGGTCCAGGAGAGTTCGATGGTTCGTCGGCGGCCGGCTTCGATCAACGCCGCGCGTTGGTCGTCATCATTCAACAGTTCCCACATCGCCTCGGCCAATGTGTCAGGCTCGCGTGCCGCCACTATTCGCGCTGCTCCTGCGGTTGACTCAACCAGTGCAGAATTATTGCTGACGATCACTGCCGCGCCGCACGCCATCGCCTCAATCGGCGGCAACCCGAAACCCTCGTACAACGACGGATACACAAACACGCGGCACGACGAATAAAGATCGCGCAACGCCGCGTCGTCTAAATATCCAGTCAGCACGATCTGCCCAACAGCCGGCGAACTCTCGATCGCGTCGAGCGAAGGTCCCGAAAGCCAACCCTTCCCGCCAGCGATCACGAGTTGTAACCGCCTCTCCGACTTCACGCGAACGATTTGCGACTCCCGCGCGAGCAGTTGCTCAAAAGCCTTCACCAACACCGGAATATTCTTACGCGGCTCGATCGTGCCGACAGTGAGAATAAACTCATCACTGATTCCCAATCTCTCACGCGTCGCCTTCGTCTCCGCAAACTCGACCGGCTGAAAAAACTCGCGCGCCGCTTCAGGAACAGCAAAAACCTTCTGCTCACCAACACGCAGCCGTTCACATACCTCCTGTCTGATCGCTTCCGTAGGCACAACGATCGCATTCGCCGCCTTGGCCATCACAGGCAACCGCCGCTTCGCGCGCGCCACACTGCGCCGCTCGTGAGTCTCGGGATACAGCAGCAGCGATAGATCGTGAATCGTCAGGACGGTGCGACAACCACGCCACAGCGGAACGTCGTAGTTCGTGCCGTGAAAGAGTTGAATACGTTCACGCGCGACGTACCGCGGCAAGCCAATGGACCACCAATGCTTGCGAATTGGACCAACCGGCACGCGAACAAAAGCGAGATTGTGAGGCGGCGCACTTTCAAACGGAAAATCAACACGCGGAAAGCTCGACGGATACACGAGCCGAAACTCATGCTCCGGCGCAATCGCGGCCAGCGCCTCTGCCAGTTGCGCCGTGTAATGACCTACGCCCGTTTTCGGGAACGTCAGCGGAATCCCATCGAGTCCGATCAGCATCAATCACGGCCCGAAGCGTTGCCGGTATTCAAGCGAGCTGATAAACGCCTTCACCATTTCCGCCTGGACGAAGTTGCCGTTGAACTGGTTCAGCTTGTCCAGCCAAAACTGATAACCGCTGAAGTCATGATCCGGCGCGTCGTTCGGGTTGCGCCGCAGGTAACCAAAATACTGCGCCAACACGAACGCCTTGTTGAATTCTGCACTCTTGAGATCCGCATCTTCCGCAACTGCGCGCACCGTCGCCGCACGCTTCGTTACGTCGGTCGGGTTCACTGCCAGCGCCGCCACGAGGTTGGCCTTCTCTGTCGCCGACAACACGCCGCCGGCATTCGTATCCAACTTCGTCACGAACTGATCCGCAGTCAGCGAATCCGGAAAAGCAGTTTTGAATTCCGCCCGTTGTACAAACTCCGCGGCATACGCGACCTTGTTCGCTTCCAGCAGCGCCTCCCAACCGGGCGCGCCGACCTGCACGCCGTTGCCAATCTCCTGCGTGTCGTGCAGGAAGTCGGCAAACTTGATCGGCACAGGTGCTCCAGGCAGATTACCGAAACTGCTCTTGTAGAAGCGGTAGACCAGATAGCCCGTCTCCTGAAACTCGATCGACAGGAAAAACGCCGCTGAGACGTTGATGCGCTTTATCTCGATGCATTGCGCATCGGCCCCACACTGGTCGATCTCGTTGCTCCAGAAGGCAAGGCCGCCCGCATCCGGCTCACGATTCAGAAAATCGAGATAGTGCTGCCGCACAAAGAAGCTGGTCTGATCGATCGGATTGGACGTGCTGCACGGCGTCGCGGTCGAACTGGTGTTGCGCGGGTTTGGAGTGCCGGTGGCAAAGTCACCAGCATTGTTGTTGGTATCGGTGCAGCCGTTGTTGAGACGAAGCACGGCCGTTGTGTTCGAGAGGTTTGCGGTTGGTCCAGTGCCCTCGAAGCAATTCGCTGTCGCTCCGTAACCGACGAAATCGAGCACGCTGGGATCGCCGGCCAGGCAGGTTCCCGCTGGAGGTAAAGAACCAAACTTCAGCAACGCGAACTTGCCGGATGTATCGATGTTCTGCGCGACAGTTCCATCAGGTGAGGGCAACGGATTGCCATTGGGTCCTGCCGTTCCGAACTGGATCAGGAAGTGTTGACCCGGACCGATCGTCAGACCGCGAGAGCTGACAAACGCGATGCTGAAGCTAAACGCGCCGGTAGCTGAAGTAAACGTGATGGGAACACCGCTGAGATCGCGCGACGCGTTGGAGCGGTTGAAGAGTTCGATAAAGCTATTTTGAAATGCCGCTCCGGGAGTGCCGCCGCCCGTGTAGATCTGGCTGATGACCACCTCGCCGACGTCGGGCTTTGGCGGCGGCGCTTGCAGCGGCGCGACAAACAACAAGGCACACGAAAGCGCACTGAAAATTCCAAAGTATCTAAACACTGATTTTCTCCCGGGATCAGTTAATGGTGTCCCAAACCGCTGCCGATATTCGATCGAGCTGATAAACGCCTTCACCATTTCGGCTTCGACAAAGTTGCCGTTGAACTGATTCAGCTTGGTGAGCCAGAAGTTCAATCCGTCGAGATTGTTGTCTGGCGGATCGTCGGGGTTGCGTCTTAGATAACCGAAATACTCCATCAACACAAACGCGCGGTTGAATTCCTTGTTGATGAAGTCCTGGTCCTCAACTACCGAACGGAACACGGTCGCACGTTTAGTTAGATCCGCCGGCGTCGCACCGAGAATATTGAGCAGCGTTGTCCGCTCGTTTGCGGAAATGACGTTACCCGCATTCGCGTTGAGTTTGTCGATAAACTCCGCCGCCGTCATCGTGTTGGGGAATGCGGCCTGGAACGCCGGCAGTTGCACCCAACCGGCATAGAACCCCTGCTTGTTGGATTCCAGCAATGCTTCCCAGCCGGTTTGACCCACCACTACATTGCGGCCGATGCGCGAGCTGTCGGTAAAGAACTGGTTGAACTTCGGCAGCGCGTTGAAAGAAGCGAGATTCGCGCGGTAGACGATCGAACCGGTCTGCTGGAATTCGATCGCGAGATAGAAAGCGCCCGATACGTTGACGCGCTTAACTTCAACACACGCGGGGTTGTTACCGCACGAGTTGATTTCGTTTTGCCAGAAATTGAATCCGGACGTGTCAGGATCGCGCGCCAGGAAGTCCTGGTATTGCTGCGCTACGAACGACGCGGTGGCGTCGATCACGTTATTGCTCGTGCCTAACGGCGTCGTGAACGTGCCGTTTGCCGGCGTCGTGAAGATCACGGTCTGATTAGCGACGGGACTGGCGAACGTCGCATTGCTCGGCGCAAACGTCGCATTACCCTGCGACGGCGTGAACGTATGCGCGCCCGTTGTCGAGAGGAGATTGAACACCGCGTTACCGAACGAGTCGGTAACGGCGGTTGCTGATTGCGAGCCGGAAAGCGTGACGGTCACGCCGGCAACGCCGTTGCCGGTTGCGTTGAGCACGCGCGCGCGTACTTGCACTGACGTCCGCGGTTCGTCGTCGTTGAGAACGCCGTTGCTGTCGACGTCGATACTACGCAAACGTCCTTCGCCTTTCGGGACGGCGAGGAATGTTAGTTCGGAGCGAGCGCCGGCTGAGTTCAAGAGCGTCTGCAGCGAAGCAGGTGGTTCAAGCAAACTGTCCGGCACGAACGTGGTGCCGGAGAACAAGAAACTGCGCGGTGTTCCGCCGTACAACCCGTGCACGACCAAGTCGCAGTTGTTTTGCTGCGCCTGGCTCATCAGTAGATTGATTCTGCTGAGTGTCGAGCCACTGGAACGATTCGTCGCGTCAACTGTAACCATCAAGCCGATTGCCGGCGGAGTGCCGGTGTCGAGACGAAGCAGCATGTCCTCCATCGACTGCCGCCAACTGTCAGCCGTTGCCGGATCAACCTGGAAGAAAAACTGCGGTGCCTTCATGAAGTTGAAAAGCGTGTCGAACGTGCCGTCGTGCGTCAGGCCGAAGCCCGTGATCTGCGGCGACGTTGCCGTTCGATGAAGGCCGAGCTTCTGATAAAGACCGCGAAGCTGCGGTACCTTTACGGATTGTGGTTCCTGCAGCGCGAGCGAAGGCGTGATCTTATTGTCGGTTCCTACTTGAAAATTCGTGACCAGGTGGCACTGGCTGCAGTTGATCGTGCCGCCGTCGAGTTTCTCGATGCTGAAGAAACTGAAGCCGCCATTAAACTCGTTTGGTGGCCGCGACTGGTTCTCGTTCGGGTTTGGTGGATATTTCAACGACTGCACGAACGATTTGAAGTCGGCCATCTCCTGGGCCGTTAGCTGTCTTGGCCCACCAAGCAGCGAAACGAACGCGCCGTTGAAGCTTTCGAGTCCGGCGCGATCGCCGCGCCAGTGAAGCGGCTCGTTGCCGATGATGCCGCGCAACGACTGGGTCATCATGGGTCCCTTCATCGGATGAAGGTTATCGGTGCCGGTGAGACCCGGCGGCAGAAACACGGTGACGGGATCGACAGAGCCTTGCGGATTGCCGAGGTCCCACACCATACCGTCGCGATGACCGTTCAAGTGACAACTGGCGCACGAGACTGTGCCGTGTGCGGAGAAGTTTGCGTCGTAAAGAAACGAGCGTCCGTTCTTGACGGCTGCTGATTCCGGATTGCGGCCGATCGCAACCGAAGCTGTTTGCGACTTTGCGTCCGTATCGACAACGCTGATCGTTTGATCGAAGCGATTCAAAACGTAGAGCGCGTGTCGTGGTTCGTCGAGGGCGAGGCCGGTTGGACCTTTGCCGACTGCGATTCGATCCGTGACCACTCCATCGCTTCCCAAAAGACCGACGCGCGCTGAACTCGTCGCGGCGATGAAGTACGTGTTGTCAGACTTGCGCACCAGATCGGCGGGCATAGCGAGACTCTGACTGCGCTCGCTGTCGGAACCGCCGCCGCCGAGGTTTACGTGCGGATTGAGATCCGGCGTCGCCGAAACGGTGGGAGTTCCGCTTGCGGCGTTACCGAGAATCGTGATCCGGTTATTTTGAAAACGTCCGCTGACGTTCGGCTCGAAGCGAACTTGGTTGATGTCGTCAAGGTTCGCCACTAGCAAGCGTCCCTGTGCGGGATCGAAAGCCATGTTTCCGAGGTGAGTGCCCACGCCGCTGACTTGCAGACTCACGGACGAAGGCAAAGAAGCGCCGCTCGAGTTGATCACTACTACGTCAACATCGGCGAGCGTATAAGGAATGGACGCGTTCCACGAGCGGTTGATCTCGTCGCGCCATTCGGTACCGTTCCACTTCACGATCAGACCTGTCTTGGGAGCGGGAGGCAGGCCGGGAGCGAGCGGCGGGTTTGGCGCCGGCAAACCACCGTTAGCCGTTACATCCGATTCCTTGACGACGGTGGTTTGGTTACCTGATTCAAAAACAGAAATACAGACGCGGGAGCCATCAGCGTTTTTGGCAAGTGCACGCGGCTGCTTGCCGAAGATCTCGATCGTTTGCGGCGGCGCTGCTGGATTTGTTGGGTCGAAGACTTTGATTTGACCGCGGCCGAGATGATCGATCGACGTGCCGTTCAGTAATGAGCCGCCGCCGGAGACACAGACGAAGGCCATTTCACGGTTCGAGCCGGCGAAGATTACGTCGGTGGGTTCGTCGCCGACCTCGATGGTGCGCACGACGTTCGCCGTTGCCAGGTCGACGATGCTGATCGAGTCGGAGAGCCAGTTGACGACCCAGACCTCGTTGTTGTTTCGCACCGCGACACTGACTGGTTCGAGTCCGACCGGGATTTCACCCACCAGCTTGGGAGCCAGTCCGCTCTGTAGCTGAAAGACCGAGAGGGTTCCGTTTGGTGAGTTAACGGCCAGCAAACGGTTGCCGTCGGGCGTGAGT
>DASXXL010000354.1:0-14693 GCA_036503085.1 Pyrinomonadaceae bacterium
TCTCCTCCTTGTGCTGCGCGGATCGCGGAGATTATAACGTCATCCTTCGGCTTGATCAGCCCCAACGGCCGCACGTCCTGGTAACGAAGTTTTCCTTCCCGGTCGATCACGAAAACCGATCGCGCCACCTTGCCGGGAATCAACGAACGCGCGCCGTAAAGCGTGGAAACCTTTCCGTCCCGATCGGAAAGCAAACGCAACGGCAGCTCGTGATGCGCGGCGAAGTTGCGATGCGATTCAACCGAGTCAGTCGAGATGCCGACGACCTCCGCGCCCGTCGCCTGGTAGTCAGGCCAACGATCGCGCACCGAGCACATTTGTCGCGTGCAGATCGGCGTTTCGTCTCCCGGATAGAAAAGCAGCACGACCACCTTACCGCGGTTGTCATGCAAGCGCCACTCGCGGCCGGCGCCGTCGGGCAACGTGAAATCCGGGGCGGGATCGTTGAGATTCAGTTTCGTCATCCGATTAGGCCATTCAGGATCTGCAAAGCTTCCGCGACTTCTTCGTCGGTGTTGAAGAAGTGCGGCGAGATGCGCAAACCGGCGCTCGGACGCCAATCGACAAACACGCGCCGCTCCGCGAGTTGTTCGGAAACCGCTTTCGCGTCTTCGACATTGATCATCACCGTGCCGCCGCGACATTCGAGCTCGAGCGGTGTGTTGATGGTCCAACCGCGTTCGCGTGCGAAATCGATCATAATTTGTGTGCGGCGTTGTGATTCCACGTAGATCTGTTCGAGTCCGACTGATTCGATGATGTCGAGACCGGGAATCGCCGAATAGAGCGCCGGAATGCTCGGAGTGCCCTGCGCGAAGCGGCGTACCGAACGCGCGTAACGCATCGGCGCGGAGGCAAACTCAAACGGCGCATCGTGAGCGACCCAGCCAGTCAGACGCGGACGCAGATCCTTTTGCAGGTCGGGACGCACGTACAAGTAACCGCAGGATGGTCCACCGCAGAGCCACTTGATCGTGCCGCCGATCAGGAAGTCAACTTTCCAATCCGCCGCATGCAAAGGCACGACACCCGCCGACTGATAGACGTCCAGCAAAACGAGCGCGCCTTTCGCGTGCGCGTGCTCGACGATCGCCGGCGCGTCGATGCGATAAGAGCTGCGATACGACGTGTGGGCCAAGGCGACGAGACACGTTTGCTCGTCGATCGCGTCGAGTATTTTTTCCAGCGGCACCGTGATGCCGTCGGATGTGGGAACGACTTCGACATGCGCTCCGATTTGCCGTTGCGCGTCCCAGATGTATTCCATCGACGGAAAATCAAGCGCCGTCGTGACGACTTTGTTTCTGCGGCCGCTGTGAAAGTCGAAACACGAAGCGACAGTGGCGAGCGCGATCGAGGCATTTGGTTCGATCTGCACCGAACCGGGCGCGCCGCCGAGAATGCGCGCGAGGCGATCGCCGACGCGCCGCGAGAGTTCCCACCAACTGGTGGCCCACGCATCCTCGCTCGTGTGATGTTCCCACGCGTCGCAGTAAGCAAGCATCGAATCGCGCACCGCGCGCGGCACCGGGCCGAGGCTGTGACTGAGCAGGTGAATGCCCGAAGCCAGCGTGGGAAATTCGTCTCTGCGCCGGTTGAAAGTCATACTCGCCACTTGGGATCGTCTTATCTGGGACCGCAGGCGTCTCGCCTGCAGCCTGCGAAGAGCGCCATTTACGACAAATGCAGGCGGGACGCCTGCGGTCCCAGCGATCACTTGTAGTTCATCAGCGTCTTTTCGAGCGCGAGCGGATCGTTTCGCAAACCTTCAAAAACATCTTTTGCTTCGTCACCGATCGGCGGGTCGTGTCGCTCTTCGCGAATGGCGGTGAGTATTTCACCGGCGACGAACTCCTTCGTCATCTTTGGCACGTCAGCGCCGCGGCTCATGTCGGAATCGAAAGTCGTCGGCATGACGGTGATCACGCGCACGCCGTCGTCTGCGAGATACGCACGCAACGCCTGGCCCAATGAAAGCAGCGCCGCTTTTGTGGCGCAATAAGTTCCGACCAGCGGCAGATTCACTTTCGCAAATGCGGTCGCGATGTTGACGATCATGCCGTTGTTTTGCGCAATCATCGCGGGCGCGACGGCGCGCGTCAGGCGCAACACGCCAAGGTAATTCACCGCGAGCTCGTTTTGTACGTCGTCGAGTTTCATCGTCAGCGGATTGCCGAAGCCTGCCACACCGGCGTTGTTCACGATAATGTCGATCGCGCCGAGTTGCGCGACGGCGTTGACATCGTCTTCGCTGGTGACGTCGAGTTGCAGCGGCGTGACGCGTTCGGGAAATTCCCGACGCAACGAATCTCGGTCTTCCTGCTTGCGCGTACCGGCCAACACTTCACGCGCGCCCGCTGCGACAAACGCGCCAACAAGCGTGCGCCCGAGGCCGCGACCCGCGCCGCTAATCAACACTCGTTTGCCTTCAATCTCCATGGACGTCGACCTTCGCCACTGAGCTCTGCCGCTGCATCCGCGCGATTTGGTATAACCCGAGGCCCACGAGGCCCCACACAAACAATAGCTCGATGCTCGTCAACGAATGCTCTGTGATCCGCTGGCTTAGGCTCGTAGTCTGCAACGCGGCGATGTCCAGTTTGAGTTGAATGAAGATCATCAACCCCATCGACAACACCGAAACGACCGCCGCGGCCTGCCGCATACCGCGCGGCAAACTGATCTCGATCTCGCTTGCGAGTCGCGAGTTCAAACGCGGAAGAAATAGAAATACCAGGCTGTGAATGAAATAAAGCACGACGAGGGCAAACACTGCAACGTTCAGCGCGAGAGAAAGCTGTCCGCTGATCAATAAAATCGCGCAACAGATCAGCGTCAGGGTCAGGCCGCGAATGGGCGTCGCTGTGCTTTCGTTGATGAAACCGAGCCAACGCGGCGCGAGTCCGTCTTTCACGAACGTGATCGCGAGACGCGACGGCACGAGCAAAGTGCCGTTGAGCGCGGTCATGATCGCGGCGACCGCGCCGAGCGTGACGAAGATCGCCGCGCCCGCCGGCAGATAGATCGATGCGACTTCGGCCATCGGCGCGCTGCTCGCTTGCAAACGTCCACCGGGCAACACGCCAAACGAAACGATCGAAGTGAAGACGTAGATCAGCGCGGTGATCGTGATGCCTTTGACGAGTATGCGCGGCAAGCGTCGCGTGCTGTCTTTCACTTCGCCCGCGGTTTGCGTGATCGATTCGAAGCCTGCGTACGCGAAGAACAACGGCAGCAAGCTCACGCCGAAACCGTTCCAACCGTGCGTGAAGAACGGCGTGTAGTTCTGCGACTTCAACACAAACAGGCCCGGCACGATCAGCACGAGCAGTGCAAGACATTTGAGCGCCGACATCACGACTTGCATGCGGCCGAACCAGCGTATGCCGATGACGTGAATCAAGTAGAAAACGACGAGCGCTGTTAGTGCGAGCGGCAGTCGATACGTTTGCGCGTCGATGCGGCCGCCGCTCAAGGCAATCAGGTATCCGGCCATCGCGTTCGCGAGGTACGCGCCGGCGCCGATGTAGGAAATGATCTTGAGCCACGAGCCGACGTACGCGAGCCGGTAGCCGCCGAGCGTGCGCGAGATGTTGAGATATTCGCCGCCGGGTTCGCGGCCGAGATGAGTTGAAAGATACGCCGCATAAGGAATCGCGGTCGCAAGAATCGCGGGTGTGAGCACGAGGTAACCGAGAATCACGCTCGGGCCGGTGAGCGCCCACGCCTGACTCGTGACCTGAAAAATCCCCGCGCCGATCAGAATGCCGATAACCGTGGCGTACGACTCGAGCGTGCCGAGATCGCGGCGCAGCCTACTCGTTGGCGACTTGGTTTCAGCCACGGATTTTCACGGAATTCACGGATGCATCAACGTGTTTGAGGGCAACTTCGGATTCAAAACTTTCTCCGCGCTTTCGACGCCGGCGACGGGCAGTTTCGCAGCATCGATCAAACCGAGTTGGGCCAACACTGAAGCCTGATCCCAGTAGATGTGCTCGTGCGCGAGTTTGCCGTCGCGGAAGTGAACGATAACGACGAGCGCGACGCGCACGTGTTTGCCGGTCGGCTCGACGCCGGGCAACATCCAATCCATCTTGCTCGTGTGCGTGAACTCAAACACCATCTCATCGACGACGCGATCGGTGCCGATCGTGCGCGACACGGGCGTCATGCTCGTGTCGGGCGGCATCTGCGGAATAAAACGCTGCGAATAAAATTCACGCAACTCGTCGTGGCCCACGCCGCCCGTCATCACGGGAACGTGATTGACGTAAGCGTCGGGGACCATCGTCTCGAGCGTGTGCTCCGTGTTGCGCGTCGCAAACTCGAACTTCACATGGTCGTCCCACTTTGAAGAAAGTGTTTGGTGCGCGCTCGCGACACCCGCGCCCGCAAGCTGGCTCACCAAAAATTCAAGCGTGCGCAGGTTCGCAAGCTCCGCGTCAGCGGCGTCGTAGTGTTCGCCGCCGTCACGCGCAAAAGCATGATCTCGTCCCGGGTAATCGTAGAGCTTCGCTAAAGGGGTTTGGTCCAGGGCCGCGTGAATTTGCGCCTGCGCGTCCGGCGGACAGAACTGGTCGTTGCCCGCGATGTGCAGCAACAACGGCGTCGTGAGGTTCGTCGCTTCGTCGAGAGCTTTTTCAAGCCCGACGCCGTAATACCCAACCGCACAATCCGGTTTGAAACGCACCGACAACAGATACGAGAGCTTCCCGCCGAGACAAAAACCGACCGCGCCCACGCGGCCAGTACACGCGGGATGTTGTCGCAGAAAATTCATTGCCGCAGCCGCGTCTTCAACCGCCTTCGTTTCGTCGAGACTCATGTAAAGCTCGATCGCTTTCTTCCAATCGTCGCCTCTGTCCGTCAACTCGATTCCCGGCGCGAGACGCCAGAAGAGATCCGGACAGAACGCGACGAAGCCGTGCGCGGCGTACCAGTCGGTGATGCTACGCATGTGATCGTTGACGCCGAAGATTTCCTGCAGGACGACGAGGCCTGGTCCATAGCCGCTCGCCGGCAGCGCGAGATAGCCGCCAAACTCGCCGCCGTCAGATGCCTTTATTGTGGTCATGAGCGGTGATAGTAAATCACACCTGGTTTTTGCGCACCCATTCTTTGCCGGCGGCGCAAAGGCTCAGAAAGTTGCAAGCGCGGCAGTGTGGCGCGGGTTTGACCGGAAAGTGGGCCGGATCGGACGAAGAGATGATGCGCAGCATGGCGTCGTCAATGGCGGCTTCGCAGGCGGCGGGTACGAGTAGTTCGTCCGCGAGATGAAGCTCGACGTTTGGTTGGAGAAAATGCAGCGTGACGCGGAGTTCGACGTTCGCGAGCGACGGCAACAGCTCGCGCACGGCGAGCGTGTACGATTGCATTTGCAGCTCATAGTCTGCGGAAGTTGTGCATAACGCGGCAGTCATCGAGGCATTTGATTCAGTTTCTTCGAAGTTAAAAGAGAACTGCGTTTCTTTCGACGGTTCGGGAAGCGGTTCAGCGGTTTTAGTAGGGATGATGCGATTGGTCTTGAAGTCGAAGATTTCAATTAAAGAAGGGGTAATCAAAAGTTTATCGATCACGCCGAAGAGAATTCCCAACGGCCGGCGCAAACGAAAACTCACTTCGCTCCAAAGACCCGCTTCACCTGTCGGATACAGCGCGTCGGCAGCTTTCGGCGCGGCTTCGACACGTTTGAAGACGTCGCTCGCGAGATAGTTCTTCGCGAGCGGCAGCAAGTCTTTGATCGCCGCGTCGAAATTGACCTCCACGAGACGATCCGCGAGTTGCGCTGCCCGTAACCGCATCACTTCCTCGAAACTCTCGCGCAGGCATTGTTCGACGTTCTGGTCCGCGGTGTAGTGTTCGCAAAAGCGATGAATCACCGCGCCCTTCAAGGTCGCCGTGAGATTGCCGGGCGGCTCGGGCGCGTCGGCATTGTTCCAAACCGCGAGCTCGTCGGTCGAAGGGAGTTGCAATACGCGATCGAAATAGTATTGCCTCGGACAGCGGTGATAGTTGATCAACTGCGTCACGCTGAAACGATGAATCGCAGTTCCGAGCGGCCGCTCGATCGGTTTGATTAAGGGAAAAGCTTCGAGCAATGAGTCAGCCGGCGGTGCAGCGGTTTGCGGCTCGTCTGCAATCTCCGGCTCGAAGTCGGCGACCTCTTCCGCGAGATTGATCGTCAGCTGCAACGGCAGGTCGTCGTCGAGCTCAACCACGCCGCTCGCCGAACGTTCTCCCAGATCGAGTGACTGCCAGATCCACTTCAACCAGCAATCGTTGCCGCGTGTCAGCGTTGCGATCTGATCGGTCACGCCCGACATGATCAAACGGTCCTCAGCACGCGACGCAGCAACGTAAAGCAAGCGCATGCTTTCAAACGTTTCGCGCCACGCGTGTCTCTTTTCGAAGTTTGTATACGTGCAACCGGCGACAAGACCGCCGCGGCCGTCAGGCACCTTCAGCGTCAGGCCCTGATGGCGATCGAGCAACACCCAATTGTCGGTCGCGACGCGCGAGAGCCGCTGGAGATCGGGAATGAACACGACCGGAAACTCGAGACCTTTCGCCTGGTGAATCGTCATCAAGCGCACCGCGTCAGCCGCCTGGTCGATCTGTCCTTCGCTCTCGCGACTGCCGATCGCTTCAAACTCTTCGACGTAGCGCACGAAGTCACGAATCAGGTGCGTGCCGGAACTTTCGAACCGCGCAGCGAGCGTGAATAGCCGCTCGACATTCGCGAGCCGCTGCGCGCCATCGAAGTTGGCGGCGATCACGGTCATGTATTCGGACTCGTTGACGGCGAAACGCAGCAGATCCTGTATCGGATAATGATGCCGTCGCGCGACCAGCTCGCTGATCAAGTTCGCGGCGCGATCGAGCAGTTCGTGTTCTTCGGCGCTGATGTAAGCGATCTCGTTGTGACGCCGCAGCGCGCTGTAAAACGGGCGCGTCGGGGAGAAGCCGCGGAGTGGCCGTTCAGGATCGTTCGTTTCAACTTCCGCGAGCAGCGGCGCACAACGCAACGCGAGCAAAGCGTTGTCCGAAAGTCCGCAGAGCGGTGAACGCAATACCGCAGCCAGCGCGATCTCGTCAGTCTTGTTATCGAGGAAACGCAGCAACTGGATCAGGTCAGTGATCTCTTCGCGCTCGTAGAAACCGCGGCCGAGCACGGTTTGATACGGAATGTTTGCGCGGCGAAAGATTGATTCGTAGATCTGCACCTGCGTCATCGCGCGAAACAGCAATGCGATGTCGCCGTACCTGAGTTCAGGCTGCGAACGTTTCAACGCGATGATGCGCCGCGCGACCTGTTGCGCGTCTAGCTCACGCGAGTCGTAGTAAGCACGCGGGTCGTCTTCGAGCGAAGGCTTCGTCGTGACGAGCAACTCAACCAGCGTGCCCTCATCGCGCAACTCGCGTTTCGGCTCGCTCGGTTCGTGCTTCACGTAGCCCAACTGGTCCAGGTTCTTGTACTCGCTCGAAGGAATATCGTCAGGAACCTGAAACAGCCGCGCGAACAGATAATTGAAGAACGCGATCAACGGCGGCTGGCTGCGGAAGTTCAACTGCAGCGGCTTCTCTTCACCACCGTGCGCCAACAGCGTCGCGGTCATCTCACGAAACACGTCGACGTCCGCGCCGCGAAAACCGTAAATCGATTGCTTGCGATCGCCCACGATGAAGAGGTTCGCGGGCCGGCGACCTTTAGTTAATGCAAGACGTTCGAGCAACACACGCTGCACCGCATTCGTATCCTGAAACTCGTCGACCAAAAAGAACCGGTAACGTTCGGACGTGCGCGCGATCACTTCCGGCCGCTCCAGCAACGTCAACGTTCTCAATTCGAGATCGTCGAAATCGAGTGCCGACAACTTCTGCTTCTCTTCATTGAGCCGCTGATCGATACGCAACAGCAGGTTGACCATCTCGAGCGCGTACTGCCGCGCAAACAGATCGAGGCAAACCTGCGGCACACGGCCTTGTAGATTCTTGGCCCAGATCAACTCGTCGAGCGCCTTGACGTGATCCGCAACAGCGCCGCGAAGGGCCGGACGCGGATCGCGAAACGTTTCAACCAGACGGCAATAATCCGCGAGCGTTTCGTGCGACGGAATCGCCGTCAACAGTTTCTTCGCTTCATTCCACGCAGCGACGACTTCCGCCTGATTTTCGAGCTGCGCTTTCGTCGTGCGGCGCACGCGCAGAAACTCATTCATCGTGCGTTCGAGCTCTTCGAGCGCGCGCGCGTGATCCTCTTCGGTCGCATGCGTCTGCGCGGTCTTAAGCGCGAGATCTTCGAGCGACAACCCCTGACCGCGCGCTTCGCGATAAAGCTGCGCGAGCGCTGCCGCGAGTCGATTGCGGCCGACGCCGAGCGTGAGTCGCGAGATCTCCACGTGTCCGCCGCTGATGAAATCCGACAACACTTCCTCGACCGTCAGTTCGAGCATCATCGCCGCGCGATGTTCGTCGAGCAGCAGAAACTGCGGGTCGACGCGCGCTTCGATGGGAAACTCGCGCAACAGTCGCGCGCAGAAACCGTGAATGGTCGTAATCACCGCGCCGTCGAGCGTGCGTTTGTAATTGAGCCAGCGGCGACGCTCCTCGTCGGTCGCGATGCGCAGCATGTGATTGAGGTCGGCGCGCAGACGCTCGCGCATCTCGTTGGCGGCGCGATTGGTGAAGGTGATGGCGACGATCTGATCGATGGCGAGACGGTGTTCGCGGAGGATGTGCAGGTAGCGCTCGACCAGGACCATCGTCTTGCCCGAGCCTGGTCCAGCCGTGACGGAGATGTGCTTATCGATGTCGTAAGCAGCCGCCGCCTGTTCCGGCAACAGCACGCGTTGTTCTTTCACTTGCGTCATCGATCGGAACCGTGGCCCTTCTTCCGTTCTATGCGGTCGCGGTCGTAACGGCTCACGGCGCGGTAATCACAAAAGCGGCAAGTCTTCAAACGCTCCGATGGATCCACACGAAAGTCGCCGGCGCGCATGCGATCGAGAAACTCCCAAATCTTCGCCACCACTTGCGAGCGAATCGACTGCCAGTCGTCGTCGGAAAACACGGAGTTCTTCGCGCGCAGCCGCAGATAATCCAACTGGCTCGCGCGATAGAGACCCTTGTTGCGGCGATCCTGCGCGCCGCGAATGATGTAATAACCGCCGCCGGCAATCGGATGATCGGGCAGGATCAGTTTTTCGAGTGCTTCGAGATAGATTGGCAGTTGCAGACTGCGCCCCGAAGTGATGTCGTAGCGGCTCGCACCTGTTGACAGTTTGTAGTCGTAAGCCACGACCGTGTTGTCGTGCGCGACGTCGACGCGATCGATCTGGCCGCTGATCTTGATCGACTCTTCGCCGACAAACGTTTCGCGCGTGAGCTCGAGCGGTTCATCTTTCGACTCCGGATCTTTGGCGGCTGACTTCATGCCGCCAAACGCGACTTCGAAATACGCCGGCAGTACGCGCTCGTTTTCCGCCGCTTCCTGGACCTCCAACTCGTAAAGCAAAACTTGATCGAGAAGAATCTTGCGAATCTCGCGATCGATCTTCCAGATCTGTTTGTTGAGCGGCGGCACGACGCGCTCGTGTTCGTCGAAAACTTTATCCGCAATCGCGGCGAGCTCGGTTTGCAGTTTCTTGCGGTCGAGTTTGTGCAAAGCTTCGCGCCGGTGCTGTTCGAAGAAGCGGCGCAAAATGTCGTGCAACAACTTGCCCGCGTCGATCGCTTGCAGGTCGAGCGCCGCTTCACCACGTGGCTCGAGCCGCAGCACGCGTTGCGCGAAGAAGCGATACGGGCAGTTGCCGTAAACACTCAAACCGCTCGCGCTGTGAACGAAGTCGGGACCGAATTTCTGTTTCAACAGCCGCAGCAGATCGGGATTCGTGATCGCGCCGTCGTATGGACCAAAAAACGGCCCGCAACGCTCGCGCTCGATCTCGATGCGCCGCAAAGCACTGTCGCTCAGGAATGCGTCGTTGCGCGCGAGCGTGAGCAAACGCTTGATGCGCGGCTGCGGTAACAGACCTTCACGCTGGCCGCGGTGCAGGTGTCGCTCCTGCTGCCGCACGAGACCTATCTTCATTTCCTTCGTCGTCGACGCGGCGGCAATGTTCTTGCCGTCGTAATCGCGGCGAACGATCTCAGTCTCGACTCGATACGGCGCAATCGCGCGGCGCAGTTCGTCGACGTAATACGAAGCGACCGTTTCGGTGTCGTCTTCGAGCATCAACGGACGGCTGAGATAGAGTCGCTCGGTCGCGCGGCATGCGCCCGGGGAGTAAAAGTGCTCTTCCTTGAGCAGCGTGTTGGGCGAGATGTCTTCGAGCGTGAGTCCGTATTCGCGGAGCCGATCGCGTTCTTCGTGCGGATAGATCCAATCGCGTCCGGCCGTCAGCGGAAACCCGCCTTCGGTCAGTCCGGCCATGAACACGGCGCGAAAGCGCAGGCCGCGCACGTCGGTCGCTTCGAGCACGCGCAGGCCGTTGCGATCGGGCGCGCCGAAAAGTTGTGATTGCGAACCGAGCGAGCGTCGTACTTCCTGCAACAGGTTCGACAGCCGCGTGTGGGTCGCGCCGTTGCCGGCGATCTCGATGCTCTTCACGGCGGAAACAAACGCGCAGCGCAGCGCTTCAAGCGCGTTGAAGTTGAGCATCACTTGCGGCAGTTGCGCTTCGTCTTTTTCGTGGCGCGCTGGTTCGGCAATTTGGTCGCTGAAACCAAAGCGATCCAAAAGCCGGATCAACTCCCGGCGCAGATCGGTGAGCTTGCCTTCGCGCGGAATCGAATAAAGCAACTCGGCGAAACGGCGCACGACAAGCGCGGTCCACGCGAGCGCCGACGGCTGAATGTCGCGCGCCGGACGGCGTTTCTTCTCGACGCCTTTCTCATCGATCTTCACGATCTCGGCGTTCTCGACGTTGTCGGCGATGTCAGTCTCGCGATCGTGCGCGCTCGCGTCGATGCTCAATACTTCTTTCGTCGCGGTCGCGCCGGGCAGATCGGTGAAGAGCTTGTGCGCGCGCGCGAGCCAGGCGCTGACGGTGAGATCGCTGCCGACGTAAGCGAAAGCGTTTTCGAGCGCGTCGGCGTCCCACGAGCCGATGCGCGTGCGCGAGTCTTTAAGATCGGCGTGGTCTTCGTCGAAACGTGCGGCCAGGATCTTCAACTCCGCGTCGCTGAGACGGAAGTACTCTGATTTGATCAAGTCAGCGAGTTCGGAGATTCGTGTGGCTTGCTCCTCGTCTGTTGTGAGGCCTTCGAGCAGCGTAAGTAGTTTCAACGCCGCGCGGTTCGCGGGAACGTCGCCCGCGTCGACGCGCAGTTCGAGATTGCACGGCAGCGATTCTTCGTGCAGCACGCGCGCGATCGTGTAGGCGTACGGCGCGCGTTTGCGCACGACGAGCGCGCAGTCAGCGAGACTGTAGTTCTCGGTCAGCACGAGGCGCTTGATCTCGCGCACGATCGTGTGGATTTCGGTGTCACGATCGCCGCATTCGAGGTAACGAATTTCTTGCGCCGCAAACTCCGGTGCTTCTGACACTTCGTCGGAAGATTGCAGCGGATTGAAAAGGTTCTCGCGCAGTTGGGACAGCACGCCGGGCGGCGACACGTAGTCGTGCGTGGGCACAATGTCAAACGTCGCCATGCTTTGCAGTTGGCCGATAGTCTCGCCAAACGGAATGAAGATCTCGGGGTTTGAGTCGTCGTGATTGAGGTTGACGACGACGTCGGGCACGCGTGGAATCAACTGCCGCAGGATCTCGCCTTGGACGGGCGTGAAATCGAAGAAGCCGTCGATGATGAAGAGCTGCACGTTGGCGAGCCACGGCACGCGCACGCCGCGGCCGTCGACGATGCCGCGCAAGACCTGGAGCGCGCGGAGTTGATCGAGATCTTCTTCGGTGAACTGGTGACGATCGAGCAGTGCGTTATAAGTGGAGTAGATCAGTTCCACTTCGCGATCGAAATCGAGTTGCGTGATGCCGCGCGCTTCGCCGGTTTTCTCGATGTCGCGGGCGCGCGCATTGAGAATTTCGGCGAGTTCGGCTGGTGTTCGGGCGGCGCGTTCAATCTCGCCGAGAAGAGTCGAGACGCTGTTGACGCAGCCTTCGCGGCTGGCGAGTGGAGCGAACGCTTTCAGTTTGTTGCTGACGAGTAACTGCAGCAGCACTTGCGAGATCAGGCTGCGCTTTAGCGGCAGCTCGTCCTGATCGATCGGAATGCGTGGCGGCAGGTTGTTGCCGTTATCGTCGACGGCTGAGTAGAGGATGCGGCGCACAAAGCCGCGAAACAGGTGTACCGGCAGCTCGCCCCAGACGCCGCGATTGCGATTGCCGTCGAGAATCTGCTGCGTTACCGATTCGAGCAGCGGATACGAAGCGGCGAGATAGAGGAACGCATCGCTTTGGTTGTCGGCGACAAGTTTGGCGCAGCGCTCGATGAGCAGCGCGCGGTTGTTATTGAGTAGAGGACCGAGCCAGATTTCTTTCACAAGTCAATCCGCAGATTACACAGATAATTTTCGGTTGTCATCCGACAGGATTGCAGAATTTACAAGATGACGTTGACTGAAGGAAAGACGACCATCTCTTTAAGAGAAAGTCGACCTTCTCCTTAACACAGGAAGGACGACCATGGCTGAAGAGGAAAGTCTTGTGAATTCTGAAATCCTGTCTAACGTTCGCTGCCCGCGCTGTGCGCTTTGAGGAGGGGGAATTCTTCGTCCAGAAGAGCAGCGGCGGATTCAGGAAAACGGGCGGTCGCGGGCTCGGGGAAGAGGCCGCCTTCGTCGAGGGTCAGAACACGAGCGGCTTTATCGACCGGCTCCAACACTTCGATCTCTTCACCAGCGATCGCGCCGCGTTCTTTGAAACGCCGCGCGGTCACGAGTACGCGCGACTCCAGCGAGCGCACGCCTTTGTTATATGCGTCCAGCGCGCGATCGAGGTTGCGTCCGATGTCGTCGAAGTATTTCGTGAACGTGCGCAGCCGGTCGTAAAGCGTCTTCGCAAGGTCGCTCACCTCGTGCGCGTTCTCGGCCATCTGCTCCTGACGCCAGCCGTAAGAGATCGCTTTGAGCAGCGCGATCAGCGTCGTCGGCGTGGCGATGATCACGTTCTGACTTACGCCGTCTTCGATCAGCTTCGGATCGTTTTCGAGCGCCGCACTGTAGAACGTCTCGCCCGGCAGAAAGAGCAACACAAACTCCGGCGTCGGTTGCACTGCTTCCCAATAAGACTTGCGACTGAGACTCGCGATGTGCGTCCGCACGTGTCGCGCGTGGTCCTTCAATCGCGCGACGCGCACTTCCTCGTCCGTCGTCGAAATCGATTCATAAAACGCTTCGAACGGCACTTTCGAATCGACCACAATCGTGCGATTGCCCGGCAGACGAACGATCATGTCCGGACGAATCCGTCCCTCCTCACCGGTTACAGTTTCCTGTTCGACGAAATCGCAATACTGCAACATGCCCGCGAGCTCGACCACGCGGCGCAACTGAATCTCGCCCCAACGCCCGCGCACGTGCGGTGCGCGCAAAGCCTTCACTAAGTTTCCGGTTTCCGACTGAAGCTGCAGGTGCGACTGCGCGAGCACCTTCACCTGTTCGCGTAACTCCGAATAAGCGCCTGCGCGCGTCTTCTCGAGCTCGCCGATCTTGCCGTCGACCTTTTCGAGCGAATCTTTCAACGGCTTGATGAGATCGTTGATGGCGCTGTGACGGCGTTCGAGATCGCCCTTCGCGTTCTGTTGAAACGTTTCGAGGTTCTGCTTCGCGAGATCGAGAAACGAACGGTTGTTGTTGCGCAGCGCGTCGGCGGAGAGAGCTTTGAACGCGTCGGTCAGTTTTTCTTCGGCACTGCTCAGGAGCGCGAGTTTCTCCTGACTCGCGCGGCGTTCGTCTTCGAGCCGGGTTTGCAGAGCGAGCAGGTTCGCGAGGTTTGCGGCGTTCTCGCCACGGAGACGTTCGCTTTCGTCTTTCTCGCGATCGAGCGCGTCGGTGAGGTCGCGTAGTTGGGCTTCTTTACCGTTGAGACGTTCGATGAGCGTGGCGCGTTCCGTCTCGGCTGCGGCGCGGCCGCGGTCGAATGCGTGCCGGAGTTTCGTTCGCGTTACGAACCAGAGAGTAAAGGCGCCGAGGACCAGGCCCACGACCAGCATCGACGCGGGGAGTAACACATCCATGCCGCGGATGATAACATCGCGAGCCACAAAATGAGCCACAAAAAAGCACAGGAGGCACAAGATATATGAACTGCGTCACTCCTTGTGACTTTTGTGCCTCTTTGTGGCTTACCGGCCGAAGCTCGCGACCATGCGCTCGTAGATTTTGCGGGTGACGCGCACGTCGCTAAGGTTGTATTCGCGGATCTGATCGAGTTTCCCGCCTTGATACAAATCAAAGACCTTGCTGCCTTCGACGTCCGCTGTCTTGCTCGACTCAATCCCAAGCGCCCACGCGACGTCGTCGAGACTCACGAAGCGCTTCGCACCGAGCCACCAGCGATGCATCGTGTCGAACACGCCGCGCACGTTGTACTCCGCGAGATTCACAAACGGCCGCGCGGGTAGCGCGTGCACCAAACAACGCTGAAAAATAAACGGCAGGTCGAAGCCGATGATGTTATGGCCAACGAGCTCGTCGCAGTCGCAGTCAAAGTCTTTCAACAACGCGAGAAAGT
>DASXXL010000355.1:0-5780 GCA_036503085.1 Pyrinomonadaceae bacterium
TCCGCAAGTTCTCTTACTCGACGAACCGAGCGCCGGACTCGATCCGCATACGCGTCTGCTGCTCTTGGAGATCATTCTCGAATACAACCAGAGCGGCAAGACGATTCTCCTGACGACGCACAACATGGAAGAGGCCGACGCGCTCTGCCAACGTCTCGCCATCATCGATCACGGGCGCAACATCGCGCTCGGCACGCCGGCGGAGTTGAAGGCTTCCGTGCCCGGCGGTTATCTGCTGCGCGTCCGCTTCGGACGTCATTCGCCCGAGTTGTTTGAACGGCTGAATCTGTTGGCGGGAGTCAGAGAGGTGCGCGTCAACGCCGACACGGATGCGATAACAAAGCAGATGTTTATGCCGATCGCGGCGGTTCACTCGTTTCAGAAATCGCGAGCCTCGCCGTCGGTTGCTCGGTGGAACTGTCAGACGTACACATCTCGGAACCGAGCCTCGAAAACCTGTTCCTGCACCACACCGGACGGAGTCTGCGTGAATGAACTGGAAAACTTTCTTCGCGCTGCTCGCGCGTGATGCTCATGTCGCGCGACGCAACTTCATCACCATCCTGCTACAAACCTTTCTGCAACCGATGATGTTTGTCTTTATCTTCGGGCGCGTGATGGTGTCGAGCGGCTACATGCCGGCGATTTACAAGAGCCTGTTGCTGCCGGGCATCATGGCCATCAGCATGATCTTCACCGGCGTATGGGCCGTGGCGATGCCTTTGGTCTCCGAGTTTCAGTTTACGCACGAGATCGAAGATCGACTGCTCGCGCCGATCGAAAACTCATGGCTCGCGATCGAGAAAGTTTTCTTCGGCGCCGCACAAGCGACTGTGGCGGGACTTATGGTGATACCGGCGGCGTGGTTGTTGTTGCGGCCCGTGGAATTGAACCTGCCATCTCCGGCAGTGTTCATCGGTATCACGATATTGGTCGCATTATTGTCTGCGTGCGGCGGCTTGGCGCTTGGCTGCAGCATCGACCAGACGAAGATCGGTTTGATGTTCAGCCTCGTGCTGACGCCGATGATCTTCTTCGGCTGCACCTATTATCCGTGGAGCGCGCTCGCAACGTTTCCCATCCTGCAGAAGATCGTTCTCGTGAATCCGCTGGTCTACGCGAGTGAGGGACTGCGCGGCGCACTCGTGCCGCAGTTTCCGCACCTGCCGATCATCGTCGTCATGGTGGGATTGCTCGCCTTCGACGTGCTGTTTCTGTTGCTTGGTCTAAGACAGTTTCGCAAGAAGGCAATCGCCTAATCATACCGACTGACACGACGGGCAGAAATAGACGATTCTCGTTCGTTCTTCATCAGCATCCTCTCGTCGGATCGTCGTCTGGCGCAGTTGACGAACCTTTTCTCCGCAACGCAAACAAGGCAAGTTAGTACGACGAAAAACCATGTGACGCGTGCCGTACTCGCGACCAGGTTGATAGACGAGGGAAGGATCGGCAGCCATGCGCTCGCGATCCGCTTGAGGCGCCGTCGCGTTGCGCGTGTATGCGTCGTGGGCCAACCGCGGAATAGTTCTCGTCAAGCAACTGAGTTGACGTTTGCTCAGTTCACCGACTGTCAACCACGGATTCAGTTTGCAAGCGAACAGTATTTCCACGCGCAAGTAGTTGCCTAAGCCCGCTACGATTTGCTGGTTTAATAACGCCGCGCCGATCGTCTCGTGTTTGTGCAGGAGCAGCCGTCGTTGAAATTCGTGCCGGTCAAAGCGGCCGCGATAAGGCAGCGCGTCCGGACCAAGCGTCGCAAGGATTTCGATTTGCTCGTAAGGATTACCTTCGCCGGCGTTGAAGATCGGCGCGGAGAGCAAGATCGCAGCGCCGTCGTCAACTACGATGCGCGCGCGTTCACGTCGATCTCTATCAGGCAGATCGAGCGTCGCTGACTTCCTGCCGCGACGTTTCGCGGGCGCGAAAGTTTGCCAGCGACCCCACATCATCAAATGCGAGTGAAAGTAGAAATCGCCGGCGATGTAGCCGATGAGATGTTTGCCGTGCGAGACGACTCTTTCAACATTACGGCCGACGAGGCGCGGTTGATTTTGTTCGAGCCACTGACACGCGTCTTTAGTGCGCGCGGCGAGCGAAAGAATGACGCGCCCGCTGAGAACCTCATCGAGCGCGTCTGCATACTTGCGTACCTCTGGACCTTCGGGCATCGTCAGCTCACTGCAATTCCACCTTCTTGTTCTCTCCGAGGTCTGGTTGTTTGCCCGTGACCAGCGACGACACAAAACTCAACGCATAACCGATCGTGCTTCCCGGGCTGTCCCAGTATTCGCCTTTTTCCAGACGCACGCACAATAGCGCGACCTCCGGATCGTCTTTGCCTTCGGGAAACCAAATCTTGAACTGCGGCCGCCATAGTTCGTCGATCTTTTTTCGATCGCGAACGAGTTGGGCCACACCGGTAACTGAGACATACCGCTGGTTGTCGGGATCGGCGAAACTTACATTCACCTTCGGCGACTGGGCCACTTCGTTGACTTTCAGCGACGATGCGTTAGTGAAAAACCAGAGGTCGCCATTCGGATCGATATCGCCGTTTGACGACATCGGGCGGCTGTGTGGATCGCCTTCTTCATCGATCGTGGTCAACATGCAAAAATCAATGTCCTTGATTAGCTCACGCAGCTTCTCGAGACCTTCGGTACGTTTTTGTGGTGCTGTCATAATTATTTACTTTGAAGAGATCGCATGACGGATTCTTGTCGTCAGTGCTGCAAACTTTTGTTTTCTCGTTACAGCACGCACGAAAAAGCCCGCTCGGCAGATGACCTCACGAGCGGGCTCTTTGAAGCTGAATCGCCGCCGCGTTACGGCGTCAATTCTGAAGTGAGTACTGCGCCGCCCAAACTCGGCAGCACAGCCGCGATCTTCACGACCTTGCGCGTGTCCTTCGCGATCCAGACCGTCTGTTTGTCAGCGTCGTTATCGGCCGAAACAATCTCCACTTTGTAAGCATCGAAAGTGCCGGCCGGAACCGTAACGCTCTCTGTACCGACAACTTTCAACTGCTTCATCTGCGGCTTCTGCTTGACGACGTCGAAATTGCGAAACGAAAGGCTGTAACCATCCGCGAGCGGCAACGCAGCAATCACGTCGTAACTTCCGGCGCCGTCGGCGAAGAGAGTACCGCCGGTCGGAGCGTCGATCGGTTTGGTGTCACCGTTCATCATCATCGACCCGCTTACTTTCTCGGGCTGCACGTCGAGATCGATCGTCATCGCGCCTTGCTTGATGAGGCGTCGCTTGAGTAGCAGCGTTCCCTTTTCGATGGTGCTGGTATCGGCAATCTCGCCCTGCGGCGTCAACGCGGTCTCGTTAACGATCCACGCGCCATTCTCATCCTTGATCTCTCTCTTGATGGTCAACGGAATGGTTTGGCCGCCGGCCGCGATTGACGCTTTGTAATTGGCCGTGCCGCTTTGTAGATCGACCGCCGGTTTCGGTAACGCCGAAGTAGTTTCGACTTTCTTCGGCATCGTGACCGTCTTCGGATCGACTGTGATGTCTTTCAGCCGTTGCGCCACTTCGGGAGTCATGGTCTCCTGATAACGACCGCCGAGATACTTCGCCAGAAACTTCTCACTGGCGGCAAACATCGCCATGTTGTTCACCGGGCGCTGAAAGCCGTGTCCTTCATCAGGCGCCACGAGATACTCGACCGGAAAACCGCGATCGCGCAATGCGATCACGATCTGATCAGAGTCACGTTTGTTGACGCGCGGATCGTTTGCGCCTTGAACAACCAGCAGCGGAGTCTTGATCTTCGCGGCTGAGTTCAGCGGCGACTGGCGTTCTAACTGCGCTTTGCCTTCGGGCGTGTTCGGATCGCCCATGCGCTCGTAGAACACTTTTCGGATCTGTTCCCAGTACGGGGGAATCGACTCGAGCAGCGTGACGAGATTCGATGGGCCAACGATCGAAACCGCCGCGGCGTACGTGTCGGGAGTGAAGGTCACGCCGGCCAGCGTCGCGTAGCCGCCGTAAGATCCACCCATGATGCCGACGCGTTTGGGATCGGCGATGCCCTGCGCGATCAGATATTTCGCGCCCCAGGTCACGTCGTCCTGCATTTTCTGTCCCCACTCTTTGTTGCCCGCGCTGAGAAACTTCTTGCCGTAGCCGGTCGAGCCGCGGAAGTTTGGTTCCAGCACGGCATAGCCGCGGTTCGCGAGAAACTGCGCGAACGAGTTGTAGCCCCAACTGTCGCGCGCCCATGGTCCACCGTGCGGAAACAGGATCACCGGCAGGTTCTTCGCCGCCACGCCTTTCGGCAACGTCAGATACGCGGGAATCTCCAGACCATCCGACGACGGATACTTCACCGCCTTCATCGGCGCGAGGTAATCGCGATTCAACTTCTCGCGGATGCGGTATTGCAGAGTCAATTTCTTCGTGCCGCGATCGAAGAGATAGGTTGAGCCCGGATCGGTGTCGCTGTACGCGGAAACAATCACGAGCTTTTCATCTTTGGTCGTCGAGTTGAAACTGATCTCTTTCCCGGGAAGCTGTTTCTGAACCAGTTTGTAATCGGCCTCGTAGGCTTTGTCTTTCCAGTAGATTCGCTGGCGTTCGTCATCGTAGCTGGTGGCGATCAGTTCGTCCGACACGTCCGAGAAGGAAGCGTTGCCGAAATCCACGCGCTTCAGCGGATCTGACTCGACCAGTTCTTCCTTGCCTGTGGTTGGATTGAACAACTCCAGCCGCACGAGATCGACGTCAGCGCCTTTATTAGTGACGAAGTAGGTGCGCTCGCCGTCCTTGTGATAACGAACTGCTCCACACGATTCGAATACGTTGCAGGAGTAGACCTTCGTGAGACCGTTTGCGTCGACGCGCAGGATTTCTGTGTCGCCGTTTTCAGCGGAGCGCGTGGCGAGCTTCAGTTGGCCCTTTAGATCGAAGACCCAACTGGTGACGCGGTCAGTGTTCTTGCGGACGAGTGAACGCTCGCCGGTAGAAATCTTGACTTTGTAGAGATCGTGCCACGCCTTATCGCGATCGTTAAGTCCGACGTAGATAGCGTCGGGCTCGCTGCGAGGAACGGAGTAGATGACAGCGCGCACGCCTTTGGCGTCACTCAGATTTCGCGCCGCCGGCACTTCCTGTCCCGCGGCGGGATTGTCAGCCGGGTTAACAGCGTAGACGTTGTAATTCTCGTCGCCGGCTTTGTCCTGCACGTAAAGAATGTACTTGCCGTCGCGCGACCAGAAGTAACCGGGGATTGGCCTGGCGGCGTCGGCGGTGATTGGTTTCGCGCTCGTGAACGGGTCAGCCGTGCGCTTCACCCACACGTTACGCGTGCCCTTGAACGGCTTGATGAACGCGATGTAAGCACCGTCGGGCGAGATCTGCGCGCCGGAGATCTCCGGATCGCCGAAGAAGAGCTCGCGGTCGATGAGCGGCGGCGTTTGGGCGTGAACGAGTGGCGCGACCGCCAACAGTGTCAGAGCGAAAAACAGGAGAAAAACGGAGCGACTGCGCATTGCTGAACCTCTTTTCGTGGATTTCGTGTCGGATTCGTCAGGAACAGAAGTGGGGTGTACGCAACAGCAGCGCGTGAGGTTTCAATTAAGCCGGCAGCCAGGCAAGAAAGTCATCGACATTTGGGCCGGTGACTAAGGTATTATGAAAGCCCGAGTTCCCCGCTGCCCTCTGGAATCGGGCCCTCGCAATACCTGCGGATTTTCAGCAAAGGGAAACAGCCAGATGGCATCGAACGGATACGTCGACTACTACGAAGTTCTTCAGGTGAGCGAAAG
>DASXXL010000356.1:0-7168 GCA_036503085.1 Pyrinomonadaceae bacterium
CGATTACTCGTCAATGCTCTGGATCAACGGTCAGGAAGTCGGTCACAACCAGGGCGGCCACGTGCCCTTTCAATTCGACATCGCGCCTTACCTGAAACCGGGCGTCAATCGCCTCACCTTGCGCGTCGAAGACAAGCAGGATCCCGGGCAGCCGCGCGGCAAACAATCCGTCAGCGGCATTCCGCAGGAGATCGATTACTACTGCACGAGCGGCATCTGGCAAACCGTCTGGCTCGAGCCCGTGCCTTCGCTGCGCATCGAAGAGTTGCGCATCGTGGGCCACGCGCATCGCAACCTCGTCGAGATCATTGTTTACCTGCACGCGCCGTCGGCTGCCTGGCGCATCGAGGCTGAAGTGACCGACATGGGCCGGTTCGTGACGCGTGGAGAAGGGCGCACCGCGGTTGCCACGGGCCACCTAATCCTGAGTATTCCTTACGCCAAACTCTGGTCGCCGGGATCGCCGCATCTTTACGACCTGCGAGTTCGGCTCTACGACAACGGACAGTTGCTCGACGAAGTTAATTCCTACTTCGGCCTGCGCGGAATCGAGTTGCGCGACGGCAAGTTTCTGCTGAACGGTGAGAGCGTTTACCTGCAAATGATTTTGGACCAGGGTTACTGGCCGCAGAGTTTGCTCACCGCGCCTTCCGATGAAGCCTTGCAAACCGACATCGGTTGGGCCAAGGCGTTTGGTTTCAACGGCGTTCGCAAGCATCAGAAGATCGAAGATCCGCGCTGGCTCTACTGGTGCGATCGTCTCGGCGTGATGGTTTGGGAAGAAATGCCGAACGCGCGCGAGTGGTCGCTGGAAGCCGAAGAAAAGTTATCCGCCGAGTGGCAACGCGCTGTGCGGCGCGACTACAACCATCCTTGCATCGTCGCGTGGGTGCCGGTCAATGAGAGCATGGGCTTTCCCCAGTTGGCCCAACAACACGCTGGCCAGTATGCGTTCATCGAACGCATGGTCCGCACGACGCGCCGTCTCGACGACACGCGTCCCGTGATCGACAACGACGGCTGGGAACATACCGACATCGCCGACGTGTGCGCGATTCACGATTACTCGCCTTCGTCGGAAGTGTTGGTGAAGCGTTATCAGAAGACACTCGCCGGTGGCAGTCTGCCGGCAACCGTGTGGATCGGCGACAAGCCGCTCTTCGCGCGCGGCTCGAAGTATCGCGGACAACCGATCGTGCTGTCTGAGGTCGGTGGGTTTCTTGCGATTCCACCGGACATTCCGCCCGAAGAACGCGACGTGCTTTATCGTTTTTACGATTCGTTTGAGAAGCCGGAAGAGTTGGTTGAGAAGTATCGCGACCTGATGAAAGGCATCGCGCAGTTAGTTTTTCTGGCCGGCTTCTGCTACACGCAACTGACCGACATCGAGCAGGAAATCAACGGCCTGCTCACTTACGATCGCCAGCCGAAAGTTCCCGCCGAAGAGATCGCGCGCATTCATCACGACATGCTGAAGCACGGCTCCTAATCTTCTCTGTGCCACCTCTGTGTTCTCTGTGTCTCTGTGGTTGTTCTTGCTGAGAATAGTGAACCACAGAGACACAGAGAACACAGAGGTGCACCGAGAAAATCCTAGATGTCTTCCACCGATTCGAGATACCAGATGTCGACGTTCACTTCCTCCGCGTAGTGAACGATTGGCTCGGTCTTCGGTATCGGCAGCCGATTCACTTCGAAGATATTCGTTGCGAGGCTCTTCAACGTCGCCTTGCGCAACGGCCACGGCTGATGATAGATGCGCGCCCGATAGATGTCGCCATCGCTTTCCGCATACAAACAGTAACGTTCGGTGAGAAAGAACTCGCGCGTGCCGGGCTGTGAAACCGGAAGCTCGTCGCCGAATGTCCACGACGCGCGAAGATCCGCCTCCGCGCCCACGCTTCGCTTTGCGTGAAACTTGAAGCTGCGTTTGCCGCTAAAGTCGATCTCCGCGTGATGATATGGCAGATGAAAGAACGCGCGCGCTGTCGTCGCCGCGATGAGACTGTTCACGTCGAGCGAAAAGAACCACACACCGGGAACACCGTCGTAGTGAACGTAAGTGCGCACATTCAACTCGTGCATTGAGTCGAGCCCCGGCAGCGCCGGCGCAATGGGTGGAAATGCGCGTATGTCCCACATCGTAAACGGCGTGACACCGATCCACGCTGCGTCGCCGTAGAGATCCAGCGTGAGCGCGTTCGGAACGAGATGGCGAATAAGATTTGGATCGATGCGCCAGTGCATGAACAACAGCTTGCCCCAGTCCTGATGCATCACTGGCTGGCCCGGAGGTCGATGCCTGATGGCGAGTCGATCCGCGTGCGTTGGTTGTCGGGTGATCGCTGGTGTCTTCATAAATCGTTGACCATAGTTGAGCAACTCAGGTGCCATGTTAGCCAACCTTCTTTGTTGCTTGTTGACCGAATTACTCGGCTGCTTTCAATACAGGAACAACATGCGTCTTGCTCGTTCCAGGTACATGAAAGCACAGCAATTATGTACGCCATCGTACTTCACTTTTTTTCGCCTCACATTAATCTTCGCAACCTGATCACTCATAATTTGATTACGCATCGGGCACACAGTTCGCTTGCACGCAAGTATGCAGATCGAAACTATTCGAACTCTCGCCGGCCCGAATATCTATAGCTATCATCCGGCACTCTTGATGCGCCTCGATCTCGGCGATCTCGACGGCAGAGAGACTCGTGAGTTCAAAGGTTTCAATGATCGACTGCTCGGTTGTTTGCCTGGTCTGAACGATCACCACTGTAGTCTTGGACACCGTGGTGGTTTCGTGCAACGACTGCAAGAAGGAACTTACTTCGGTCACGTCGTCGAGCACGTCGCGATCGAGCTCGCCGCGCTGGCAGAGGTCGGCGCCAATCACGGCAAGACGCGTTACTCCGGCGAGCCGCGCATCTACAACGTCGTTATCGAATATAAAGCCGAGCAGGCTTCGCGCTACTTACTCAAGGTGGCGGTGAGTCTCGTCACGGCCGTGCTCAACTCGGAAGTGTTTCCCGTCGGAAAGGAAATCTGGGAAGCGAAACAGCTCGCCGCGCAGACAGAGATTGGTCCCAGCACACGCGCGATAGTGGAAGCTGCCGAACGGCGAAACATTCCGTGGCGACGCGAAGGCGAAGAGAGTCTCGTCCAACTCGGTTACGGAAAGAAGCGCCATTACATCCAGGCGGCGATGACGGATCGCACGAGCGCCACGGGTGTCGAGCTCGTGCAGGACAAGGAATACACGAAGGTATTACTGAGCCGCGCGGGCATTCCGGTTCCAGAGGGCCGGGTCGTGAAATCGGCCGCTGAGGCGGTGGCGGCGATGCACGACCTTGGCCCTCCGGTCGTCGTCAAACCTTTGACCGGACGCCAGGGCAACGGCATCACGATTGGCGTCGAAACCGATGCGGAGATGCAGCAGGCATACAACGAAGCGGCTTCGTTCTCGCCGTCGGTGCTGGTTGAGATGTTGTTGACCGGCCGCAACTATCGGTTGCTCGTCGTTAACAACAAGATGATTGCGGCCAGCGAGCGCACGCCATGTACCGTCACCGGCGACGGTCAGCACACGATCAAAGAGCTCATCGACGTGGAGAACAACAATCTGTTACGCGGCGAAGGGCACGAGAAACCGTTAACGAAGATCCGGGTTGATCATTCAGTGGTCCAACATCTGCGGCGTGTTGGTTTGACGACGAAGCACGTGCCGGCGGTGGGCGAAAAAGTAATGTTGTCGGAACGCGTCAATCTTTCCGCGGGCGCAACGGCTCGCGACGTGACGGATCGCGTGCATCCTTCGATCAAGTCGATGTGCGAACGCGCCGCGCGTTTGGCTGGACTCGACATTTGCGGCATCGATCTAATCACTGAAAACATTTCGTATCCGGTCAAACGCGGCGGCATTCTCGAGTTGAACGCCGGTCCGGGTTTGCGCATGCATTGTTTTCCGAGCGAAGGCAAACCGCGCGACGTGGGCAGCGCGATTGTCGAGATGCTTTATCCCGACAGCGACACGGGCCGCATTCCGATCATCAGCGTGACCGGCACCAACGGCAAGACAACCGTCACGCGAATGATCGGTCACGTGTTTCAGAACTTCGGCAAGACGGTCGGGATGACGACGACCGACGGCATCTACGTCAATGGCGAGCGTGTCGTCGAAGGAGACACGACTGGACCAGCATCGGCGCAGACAGTGTTGTCGGATCCGGCGGTCGATGTGGCGGTGCTCGAAACTGCGCGCGGCGGCATCGTGCGCCGCGGGCTCGGTTACGACTGGTCTGATGTCGGCGTCTTTACCAACATCGGTGAAGATCATCTCGGCCAGGATGGTATTCAATCTATCGACGACGTTGTTTACATTAAGTCGCTCGTTGCGGAACGCGTGTGTGAAGGCGGCACCCTCGTGCTGAACGCTGATAACGAGTACGTCGTCGGCATCGGCCGGCAGAAGTCCGTCACGAAACGCCAGAAGCGACTCGTCTACTTCTCGCTCGACCAGAACAATCCGCTGATTCAGCAGCACCTGCGCGACGGCGGCACTACATTTTTGTTACTCGACGGCTGGCTGGTCGAAAGCACGAGAGACGAAACGCACAGGATTATCGATGTGTCCTCAGTCCCCGCGACCATGAACGGTCTTGCGGAGTTTCAGGTCGCGAACTTACTCGCGGCGCTGGCCGCCTGTCGCGCGCAGAACGTGCCGCGTGAGGTGATCGCCAGCAGCCTGAAAACCTTTAGTAGTTACACCAACAATCCCGGCCGTGTGAATCTCTATCGGTTGAACGGCGGCCACGTGATGGTCGACTACGGCCACAACGCGAATGCGTTCGAAGCGATCTGTCGGATGGCGAGCAAGTGGGAAGATCGGCGTGTGACGGGTGTGATTGGTGTTCCGGGCGATCGCGACAACAGTTTGATCGTGCACGCCGGCCGTGTCGCCGCGCGCGGTTTTCACCGGCTAATCATTCGTGAAGATCGTGATCTGAGAGGTCGCGAACGGGGCGAGGTCGCCAAACTTCTTTGCGACGCGGCCCACAACGAAGCGCCGCAAACCGAATGTCACGTCGTGCCGGACGTTGGCGAAGCACTGCAAGAGGCCGTAAAGACGATGCAACGCGGTGAAGTGATTGTCGTGTTCTATGAAGAGCTCGAACCGCTACGACGAGTGCTCGCGAACTACGCGGCGCAACCCGTGCAGTCGATCAATGCGATTGAGCAGAGGCCGCGCCGGATTGCGCGCGCGGCAAGTGTGCGATCGACGATGCAATTCGGGTCGTCACGGCGTTCGAATTCACAGCCTCAGTTGTGAGACAGAATCATTACAGGAGGAATAGTTGGTGTGACGGCGATGTCGAAGTCGATGCTCATCTCAGGCAAGCCCGAGGAAAGCCCGCGCTTTGGCAACGTCGAGATCGGACCAGGGCTTGATTTCATCAGCGAGACGATTATCGACACGCACTTCTCGCAACGCGGACGTTGCGGCCGTTTGATGACCGCCGTTGCACACTATCCTCAAGATCCCCGCCGGCGCCCGCTACGACTTGCGCAAGCAACGCCCCATCGTCGAAGGTCGCAAGCGCCGCGCCGCCGCGTAGTCGCTTCCACAAATCTTAAAACGTGAATTCTCGCGTAAGCTTGAATTGAACGCTGTAGGATGGACGTTCGAGACCTGCGCCCGTGCTCTGATTATAGATGACGAAGAAATCGCTGTTGGGACGATAGATGTAGCGCAGGCGCACATTGACGAGTGACAGTCGGGCGGCGGAATTCAATTGAACGAGTGCGGAGGTCAGCAGCTTGCGAGAGAAGTTATAGTTGAATCGTCCGGTAAAGAGACTCGTGCTGAAGTCTCCCTCACGCAGGTGCACTTTGTTGTAACTCTCCTGAAGATCCAAAAGCAGGTGCGGATTCGGTCTCCAGGTAATGCCGCCTGAAGTTTCGTAAAGCGTGCCGGTATAGAACTTTCCCCACTTTTCTCGAAACGTAAAAATCACGGGCTTACTCAGATCGCTGGTAAACGAGATGCGTGGACGATTGAACTGATAGGCTCCCACCGGAATGGTGATGCCTGGTCGAATGCGAAATGGCTCAGTCAGAACGTCGTTAACAGCCTCAATCGGCCGGAAGAAAAATTCGGAGGAGTTCTTGAAGATCGTGTCCCATGAAAGCTCAGTCTGCCGGGTCGCCAGGTTGTTATGGCGATCGGTGTAGTATTCAATCTGCGTTTCAAACTCCATTTGCTGCACGTGAGGAATGATTTTTGGCCGTGGCTTGTAAGCGAATTGTCCAAAGTACTGATGAATTCCATTTCGCTCGATGAAGCCGACTTCGGGATTGAAATTTGAGCCCACGTCTTCATAGACGGTGATGAACCGATAGAGATCGTTTTCAAAGATCGATTGCAGCCGGGACGATCCGTAACTCGAGTGGACGCGCCGCGTAATCGAACCCATCCAAAAGGCAGTCACCTTGTAATGATCGGTTAGATTGAATTCCGAATCGACGCCCGCCACTCGATTGTAATTATTGCCGTCGGTCGAAGTTGCACCCTGACGATTGACGAATATGCCGCCTATGTACGATCGCTTGAGAACGTCGCGTTTGACCCGTAGCACGGTGAATTGATCGCGTGGAATTCCCAGACTCGTTGAAGCCTCGCCGAGCTTGCGTGTCTGCACCTGCAGGAAGCCGACGTTGTAAGGACCGATTCTGCCCGTGAGTTTCGCGCCGTAGTCAATCGGCACTGGCGCGCCGTCATCAGTCAGGCCGATTCGCCGGGTGAAGAACGCTTGATTCTCTTCTTCGCGGCCAAACAGAAAGATGCCCGAATTCTCGAGAAAGAAGTCACGCTTTTCGGGGAAGAACACTGAGAAGCGCGTGAGGTTGATGACTTGATTATCGACCTCCGCCTGACCAAAGTCGGGATTAACTGTGAATTCGGCAGTGAGCGACGGTGTGATTCCGATCTTCGCTACTTCTAATCCAGCCTTGCCGTTCATGCCGGCGTCGAAACCGCGTGCGCCCACAAGCGGCACGCCTTGTCGCCAGCCGCCAGTCGTGTAAGGTTTGATCTCATAGAGACGGCGACGTTTGATTTCGCCAACGCCCGCCAGCTCGCCGGCTTGCGACACGCGCTCCAGCCCATAAGACC
>DASXXL010000357.1:0-1545 GCA_036503085.1 Pyrinomonadaceae bacterium
AAGAGTTTCGGCGAAAGCACGGACTCGACCATCGGTTCGTGGTGATGTACGCCGGCAACCATAGCCCGTGTCATCCGCTCGACACGTTGCTCCAAGCTGCACTGAGACTGGAAACACGTGACGACATCGTATTCTGTTTTATCGGCGGCGGCAGCGAATATGCAAAGGTCAAAGAGTTCGCTCTGCACCACTCACTCACAAACGTGCGCACGTTGCCGTATCAACCATTGTCCGAGCTTGCGAGTTCGTTGTCGGCCGCGGACCTGCACGTCGTCGTGATGGGCGACGCGTTTGTCGGCATCGTTCACCCGAGCAAGATCTACAACATCATCTCGATCGGCGCTCCCGCGCTCTACATTGGACCACAACCCAGTCACATATCTGAGCTCGCTTTGCCAGTCATGCATAAACATCACGGTGATGTTGACGGTGTGACTAAAGCCATCGTGCAGGCGAGCCGCCGGCCAACGCGCACAACTTACGAAACGGAGATTTTCAAGAAAGAGCTGCTTTTGCCCCAATTGCTCAAAGCGATTGAAGGAGACTCAGTTGAAAACCTATTTCGCCCTGTTTCTAATAGCCACGATCGCGTCGTTGATTATCACGCCGGTGATTCGACGCCTATGCCAGCGCTACAAGCTTCTAGACATCCCAACTGACGGCCGGCGCGTGCATCGCACGGCCACGCCGCGGCTCGGCGGGCTCGCGCTTTATCTCTCTTGTCTGACCGCGCTCTCGTTACTGCCATTCGTCGACAACCTGCTCACTCAAAAACTCGACACGCTGCAAACAGAGTCTCTGACTATCTTCATTCCCGCGACGCTCGTGTTGCTGCTCGGTGTTTACGACGATTTGCGCGGCACGAACGCGGTGTTCAAGTTCATCGGACTCGGGATCATCGCCACGCTGTTCTACGCGATGGGCGGCCGCATCAATGCGCTTTCGGTTCCGATGTTTGGCTCGGTGCAGTTGACGCCGCTGCTGTCGTTCGTCGTCACGGTGGTGTGGCTGGTGGGAATAACGAACGCGTTCAATCTGATCGACGGGCTCGACGGACTCGCGTCGGGCGCAGCGCTGTTTTCGTCACTCGTGATTCTCGGTGTCGCGATTTCGCAGGACCAGACGTTGATGGTTGTGATCGCGCTCGTTCTCTGCGGTTCGGTCGCCGGTTTTCTGCGTTACAACTTCAATCCCGCTTCGATCTTTCTCGGCGATTCGGGCGCGCTGTTCATCGGTTTTCTCTTGGCGGGGATGTCGGTGTTGGGAACGCAGAAGGCGACGACGGCAGTGGCGATCGTGGCGCCGATTCTCGCGTTTGGTTTTCCGGTGGTCGACACGATGATGACGATGGGCCGGCGGCTCGTCAGTCGCAAGCCGGTATTTCAGGGCGACAACGAACACATTCATCACATGCTGCTCGCGCGCGGCTGGTCGCAAAGGCGCGTGGCCCTCGTGCTTTATGGCGTTTGCGCGGCGTTTGGCCTCTTGGCGTTGATGTTTCCGGCGAGCGGATCGAAGCTCACGGGGTTCATGTTGTTTGTGATC
>DASXXL010000358.1:0-2912 GCA_036503085.1 Pyrinomonadaceae bacterium
AGCGCCGTCTGGACCTCGCGCACCAATCCGCTTAGCTCGTCGAGCGCCTCACGCAGCCACAATCTGAAATCCGTTGCCACTTGGTCGTTACGACTGCGACCCGTGTGCAGCTTGCGCCCCGTGTCGCCGATCAGCTCAACCAGACGCGCTTCGACAAACGAGTGCACATCCTCTGCTAAGGAACCAGCATCCACGCCCTGCTCGCCTATCTGCTCCAATCCGTGTCTGATCTGACTCGCCTCGGTACTCGTTACGATTCCAGCGTGCTCCAACGCGTCACACCACGCGATACTCGCCCGCACGTCGACCTCAAACAACCGGCGATCAAAGCGAAACGAGTTGTTGAATTCCGCAAACTGCGGATCAGAGCGTCCCTTGAATCTTCCACCCCACATAAACCCTCGTCTTCATTTGATTTCACGCAACCCGCGTGGTAGTTTATTCATCTATGCAGGGATTATGCAAATTGTATGAATAAACGGGAGCGGCAACAAAAGATATTGAGCCTGATCCAAGCCAAGCCAATCGGCACGCAGGAAGATCTGCGCCACCTGCTCGAACGCGCGGGCGTCGCGGCCACGCAGTCGAGCGTCTCGCGCGATCTCGAAGAGCTCGGCATCGTGAAGCAGCATGGCCACTACACGCTGCCGCGAGCCAACGGCACGTCCGCGCGCGGACTGCTGAGTTTAGACCAGGCCGGCGATGGCTTGGTAATCGCACGCACGCTGCCGGGGCTCGCTTCCGCGGTCGCGGTCGAGATCGATGCGGCTGCGTTGGCTGATGTAGTGGGAACGATCGCGGGTGAAGACACGATCTTCATCGCGGTACGCGACGCGAAGGCACAAAGGACTACCGTGAAAAAGGTTTGGGAACTGTTTCAATGACGAACTTAAAAAAGATCGTGCTCGCCTACTCGGGTGGTCTCGACACCTCGGTCATGCTGCGCTGGCTGAAGGAACGCTACCACTGCGAGGTCGTTTGTTTTTGCGCGGACGTGGGCCAGGGCGCGGAACTGTCGGGCCTCGAAGAGAAAGCGCACGCGACCGGCGCGTCGAAACTCTACGTCGAAGATCTGCGCGAAGAGTTTGTGCGCGATTACGTCTGGACCGCTGTCAAAGCCAACGCGGTTTACGAAGGTGTCTATTTGATGGGCACGTCGCTCGCGCGTCCCGTCATCGCGAAGAAGCAGATCGAGATCGCGCGCGCGGAAGGCGCGGACGCGGTGGCCCATGGCGCGACCGGCAAAGGCAACGACCAGGTGCGTTTCGAGCTCACGTATTATGCGCTGCAACCGGATATCAAGGTCATCGCGCCGTGGCGTGAGTGGGAGTTCAAAGGCCGCACCGATCTGATCGCGTATGCGAAGCAGCACGACATCCCGGTCACGGCGACGGCGGAGAAGCCGTATTCGACCGATGCGAACCTGATGCACATCTCTTACGAAGGCGGCATTCTCGAAGACCCGTGGGTCGAGCCGCCCGATAACATCTTTCAACTCACGCGCTCGCCGGAGAACGCGCGCAGCGAAGCGCAGTACGTCGAGATCTCTTTTGATAAAGGTGAGCCCGTCGCGATCGATGGCCGCAAACTCGGACCGGTTGAGTTGCTGGAGACACTGAATAAGCTCGGCGGTGAACACGGCATCGGGCGCGTCGATCTCGTGGAGAATCGCTTCGTCGGTATGAAGTCGCGCGGTGTTTACGAGACGCCGGGCGTGACGATCCTGCACGCGGCGCATCGTGCGCTCGAGTCGATCACGCTCGATAGAGAGGTCATGCACTTGCGCGATTCGCTCGGCGTGAAGTTTGCCGAGAGTATCTATTACGGTTTCTGGTTCGCGCCTGAATTCAAACTGCTGCGCCAGACGATCGAAGAGACGCAAGCGACGGTGACGGGTGACGTGCGTTTGAAGTTGTTTCGCGGCAACGCGATCGTGGTCGGGCGCCGTTCGCCACACTCGCTCTACGACGAACGCATCGCGACGTTCGAAGCCGACACTGTCTACAACCAGCGCGATGCCGAAGGTTTCATCAAACTCAACGCGCTGCGGCTGCGGTTAGGAGGTGCACGATGACTGAGATCAATGTTATCGACGTCGACAAGATCGGATCGGCAACGTCACCGCTCGGGTTGACGAAAACCGTGGCGCTCATTTCCGCGAACGATTCGCCGCGAGCTGGCGATGTGATCGTCGGGCGCGCGCTGACTGACAGCACGACGTACAACATGCTCGAGTTGCCGACTGGACGGCTCGCGAAGATCAATCCCGGCGATCTGTTACTTGGTGTGTTGGGAAGACGGCGCGCGTTGAAGGGTTTCGTCGGCGACGTGCCGGAAACTGTCACGAGCGGAGATCGACTGCATCTGCTGAACATGGGCGGCGTGATCGGCCGTTGCACCGGGCATCATTCGAGCTTGAGCGACGCGATCGAGTTGGAAGTCATCGGTCTCGCGTGTGACGAAGACGGCAAGGTGTTGAACATCGCGGACGCTTGTCTGCCGTCGCGCACGCAGCTTGGCGAGACCGCGCCGATCGTGATGATCGCCGGGACGAGTATGAACAGCGGCAAGACGTGTGCGGCGACCGAGCTGATCAAACAGGCGACACATGCAGGGTTGCGTGTCGCGGCCGGCAAGCTTTCCGGCGTCGCATGCTTGCGCGACACGTTGAATATGTCGGACCACGGCGCGATCGCGACCGCGAGTTTTCTCGACTGTGGCTTGCCATCGACGGTGGACGTCGCAGATCTCGCGCCGACAGCGAAAGCGATCGTCGCGAAGTTGAACGAAGCGAATCCGGATTTGATCGTGATCGAGTTGGGCGACGGGATTCTCGGCGGCTATTCGGTCGAAACGATCTTCGGCGACGTGGAACTGCTCGAAGCGACGGCGGCGCTCGTGTTCTGTGCGTC
>DASXXL010000359.1:0-2633 GCA_036503085.1 Pyrinomonadaceae bacterium
TCGTGGTTTATGCGGCAAATGAAAACGGAGTGTTGCAGGCATTAGAACAGGCCCGCGGCGTCGACCTACTAATAAAGACAAGCGGCGTCGGCGCAAATGATCCGTTTTTAGAATCCTGCGTCTTACAGATCAAAGCCCCTCACACACTATCCCTGTTCTGGGACGTTGACGCGCCCGTAACCCTCGACCGCGTGAAAGGGGATCCAACGGATCCATTTGCGGATCTGATTCCCCGCTACGATCTGATCCTGACCTACGGTGGTGGCGAGCCGGTCGTGCGCGGTTATAAAGCGCTCGGCGCGAAGACGTGCGTGCCGATCTACAACGCGCTCGATCCCGACACACATCATCCCGTTCCGCCTGACGAAAGATTTATCTGCGATCTCGCGCTGCTCGCTAATCGCCTGCCCGATCGCGAAGCGCGCGTTGAAGAGTTCTTTCTCGAGGCTGCAAAAGGACTCCCGAATCATCGCTTCATACTCGGCGGCAGTGGCTGGGCCGACAAAGCGATGCCGGCGAACGTGAAGTACGTGGGCCATGTCTACACGCGCGATCACAACGCGTTCAACTGCTCCGCGCGCACGGTGCTGAACGTGAATCGCGACAGCATGGCTAGTTATGGCTTTTCGCCGCCGACGCGCATTTTCGAAGCGGCTGGTTCGGCGTCGTGTCTGATCACGGACGCGTGGGAAGGGATCGAGACGTTTCTCGAACCCGATCGCGAAGTGCTCGTCGCACGCAGCGGCGAAGACGTGATTCGTCACTTGCGAACGCTCGGCCACAGCCGCGCCCGCCAGATCGGCAACGCCGCGCGACAGCGCGTTTTGGCGGAACACACTTATCAGCATCGCGCCGAACAACTCCAACAACTGCTCGACGCCCGGCTGGACCAAACGACTTTTCTCGAACGCGTCGAGGACGCCGCGTAATTAAATGACGAAGCCGCTGGACATTGTAATTCTTGGTTTGTCGATCACGTCGTCGTGGGGGAACGGGCACGCGACAACGTTTCGTGCGCTCATGAGGGCGCTCAGCGCGCGCGGCCACAATGTCTGCTTTCTCGAACGCGACATGCCGTGGTACGCCGAGAATCGCGACCTGCCGAATCCGCCTTATGGCCTGACGCAACTCTACAAATCCGTAGCCGAGCTCAAGCGCAGGTTTGCACGAAAAGTGGCGGACGCCGATCTCTGCGTTGTCGGCTCGTACGTGCCTGATGGTGTGGAGATCGGCGAGTGGGTGATCCGCACGTGCCGCGGCGTGAAGGCGTTCTACGACATCGACACGCCGGTCACGCTCGCGAAGCTCAACGACGGCGACGCCGAATATCTGACGCCGCAGCTCGTTTGCCTTTACGATCTGTACCTCTCATTCACCGGCGGCCCGGTGCTCAGAAAGATCGAACGCGAGCTCGGTTCGCCGATGGCGCGCGCGTTGTACTGCTCCGTCGATCCGAAGGTTTACTTTTCCGAACCGTGCAAACCGAAGTGGAACCTCGGTTACATGGGGACCTACAGCGTCGATCGCCAGCCATCACTAGAAAACCTGCTGATCGAACCGGCGCGCTGTTCAAGCAAACTGAAAACCGTCGTCGCTGGTCCAATGTATCCGGATGAGATCTCGTGGCCCGCAAACGTCGAACGCATCGAACATCTCGCGCCCGCGGCGCACCGCCGTTTCTACAACTCGCAGCGTTTCACATTGAACCTGACGCGCGCCGACATGCGCGCCGCCGGTTATTCACCGAGCGTGCGTCTCTTCGAAGCGGCTGCGTGCGCGACGCCGATCATCAGCGACTACTGGCCGGGCCTGGAAACATTTTTCGAACTCGGTCGCGACATCCTGACCGCGTCTTCGGCAGACGAAGTGCTGCGTTACTTAACCGAGATCTCCGAAACCGATCGCCGGGCTATCGGCGAACGCGCGCGCAAGCGAGTGCTTGCGGAACACACCGCCGAACGGCGCGCCATCGAGCTCGAAGAATACGTCGCGGAAGTGAAGCAAATGTCGGCCACAACACACGCCGATCCGCAAACGGCGGGAGCAATCGCATGACGACGTTCTACTTAGTCAGACACGGATCGTGCGACGGTCTCGGCGAAATCATTTGGGGCCGCACGCCGGGTATCAATCTAAACGCCGAAGGAAAAGCGCAGGCGCAGCAACTCGCCAACGATTTCAAGCACGTGCAACTCGACGCGATCTACAGCAGTCCACTCGAACGCGCGCGCGAAACAGCGGAAGCCATCGCGCGTGTCGCGAATCTCGAAGTCAAGGAGAGTCTCGCGTTCAACGAAATCGACTTCGGCAACTGGAGCGGCCAATCGCTCGCGGCGCTCGACCGCGACGATCGCTGGCATCGCTTCAACACGCAACGCAACATCACGCGCATCCCCGGCGGCGAGTTGTTTCTTGAAGTCCAGGCGCGCGCAGTTTTTGAACTCGAACGGTTGTCCCAGCATCACGCCGGTGGACGCGTGGTGATTGTTTCGCACGCCGACGTGATCAAAGCGGTGCTCGGTTACGTCGGCGGTACACCGGTCGATCGTCTTCAGGAGATCGAGATCTGGCCGTGTTCCGTCAACATCGTCGCGCTCGACGAACACGACGCCAGCGTGCTGGCATAACACAGG
>DASXXL010000360.1:0-4367 GCA_036503085.1 Pyrinomonadaceae bacterium
CGCCTCCATGCGCAAACTGCTGACCATTCTTAATGTCATGGTCAAAACTCAAACATCGTGGAGGACTGCTCAATCCGCTTGACTTACGACACAGTTGCTCTGTGGTTAATAATTTCCTGGCGAAAACCAACCACAGAGACACAGAGGCACAGAGAAATCAGTTCGCAAGCGACTTTTAAGGCAAAGGCTCCGGATGACTGAACATCAATCAAGTTGGTGCTGAGGAGCATCAGGTTGAATGGGCCAACTATGCGAATTACGGGCATTTCAAGCAGGCATATTCTTTGCTGCGAAAAGCCCGGCGGAATCCGCCAAAGGATTGCCTATGAAGAAATCAGACCTGTCCGACGCGACTTCCAACCTGCTCATCTTTGGCTCGGTCTCCCTGGCCCTGGCGCCACTTCTCCTCGGAGATAGACTGGTCCTCGTCGTCACCGGCCTTATGAAAGAAGGCGGCGTGATGTTGGACCAGTTTACTAATTACGTGAGCTGGTTGTTGTCGTAAACAAGTGCTACTTCGTGACGATGTTGCCCTGCGCATCGTAGATCGTCACATCCCCAAACGGCTCGACCTGTTCCTTCACCTTCTCCCAGTCGCCGACAATCACGACCGCTGCGTGATACGTGTCGAAGTATTTCGCCGCGACGTGCTGGATGTCTGCCGCGGTTAATGTTTCGATCTTCGGGCGAAAGTCATTGATGAAGTTCTTATCGAGATCGTAGGTGTAAATAGTTGCGATACGTCCCGCGAGACCTTGCTGGCTCGCAAGCTCGACGGAGAAGTTACCGGTGCTGTATTCCTTCGCGGCGTTTAGTTCCTCGTCGGTGACAGGCAACACGCGCATACGATCGAGCTCGTAGAAGATCTCCAGCAACGTTGGCCCAGTCACTTCATTGCGCACGAACGCGCCAGCCAAAAACGATCCGGTCTTCGCTTGTGTGTTTGCCGAACTGAAGGGCGAATAAGTGTAGCCTTTGCCCTCGCGAATGTTGCGCGTCAAACGCGAATAGAACGAACCGCCATAGATGATGTTGGCGGTGCGAATGGCAAAGTAGTCTTTGTCTTTGCGCGGAATGCTCGTGTTGCCGATATAGATGGCCGACTGGATCGAGCCGGGACGATTCACGAAGTAGATCTGGCGCTTATCGCGTTTCGGCACGGCCGGATTGTCGTCGGGCGGCACGGTCCCGCTCTTCCAACTGCCAAACGCCTTCTCGATCTCCGCGAAAGTTTTGTCGACATCGATGTCGCCCACCACCACGAGGTGCGCCGCGTTGGGAATGTAGTACTTGCTGACGAAGCCGCGCAGGTCTGCGGGCGTCAACGCATTGATCGACTTTTCATCCGGCACGACAAAGCCGTAAGGATGATTGCCGAAGACTGCTTTCTGAAAACGCTCGTTGACGAGAAAACCCGGATCGGCGCGCCCCGCGCGAATCTGCTGAATCGTGTTCTCCTGGGCCAGCTTCACTTCGGTTTCCGGAAAAGACGGATGCTGGGCCACGTCGCTCATCAAGTCGAAGAGTCGCGCCGAGAACTCCGAAAGCGAGCTCGCATTCATCGTCGTCGAATCGGCATCACTGCCGAGACCAAGCGAGCCGCCAATCGAACGCAGTTCTTCTTTAATCTGTTTGCTGGTGCGTGTGTCAGTGCCTTCGTTGGCGACCGACGCGGCGATCTGCGCAATGCCGGGATGCGCTTCACGATCGCTCGCGGTCGTGGCTGAGCGGAACGTGAGTAAGGCCGTGACCTTCGGCACGTTCGGCAATGGCGCGAGCACGACGGTCAGTCCGTTCGCGAGTTTCTTTTCAGTGATCTTCGGCAGGTTCAACGGCCGCGCCGGACCTGGCGACGGCGGAGTTTTTTGTTGCGCGCTTGCCGGGGCTGTTATTAAGACGAGTGTGATTACGATAAGTAGGTTTTTCATTTGAGTACCTTCTGTGATCCTGGTTACTGCGCCGACTTCGGTTGCGCGGGCTTGGCTTCGGGAACGCGATCGATCACGGTGCGGTTCGTCGCGATGAGATACTTCGCGGCGGCACTCTTGACCTGCGCTGCGGTGACGTTCTCAAACGGCGTCAACAGCGAGTTGATCTGCTGCGGATCGTCGCGGAAAAGCGCGAGCGCCGAGAGCAGATGCGTTTTGCCGAAGCTCGATTCGATCTGGTTGTAGAAGTTTGAGCGATAACGGACCTTCGCGTCCGCGAGCTCTTTTTCGCTGACACCTTTCGCGACGATGTCGGCAACGACCGCGTCCATTTCGCGCAACACTTCGTCAGCCGTGTGACCCGGTTTGTAAGTCGTGCGCGTCGTCATGATCATCGGGCCGGTGTAATCAAACTCGTTGCCGAAGTAATTGAGACCGCCGGTGAGATCGAGCGTCAACTCTTTCTCCTTGATGAGACGTTGATACCAGCGCGAACTGTCGTCGCCCTGAAGTATTTGGACCAGCAACGCCATCGCCGGAAAGTCGGGCGAGTTTTGCGGCGGCACGTGATAACCGATCGCGATCGCCGGCAGGTTGGCGAGTTTGTCAGTTTGCGAAACACGCTTTTCTTTCGTTTGCGGCGGCTCGGTTAAATCTGCGCGCGGCGGGTTCGGCTGTGAAGGAATCGCCGCGAAGTGTTTCTCGACCATCTTCTTTACGTCGTTCACGTCAACATCGCCGACGACCGTAAGCACGGCGTTGTTGGGCGCGTAATAAGTTTTGAAGAAACTGCGCACGTCCTCGATCGTGGCCGCATTGATCTCCGCGAGATCGCCGTAGCCGTTGTGCGAGTTGTTCCAGTTAGTGAAGGCGTTCTCCCAAAGACAGATCCACTCGAAGAACTGATACGGTTGGTTGAGCACGTTGACGCGCACCTCTTCACTCACCACCGCCTGCTGGTTCTTCAAATTCTCTTCGCTGACGTCGAGCGAGCGCATGCGATCGGATTCCAGCCAGAGGCCGAGCTCCACGCGATTGCTCGGCATCGTTTCGAAGTAGTTTGTGTAATCGAAATCGGTGTGTCCGTTGAGACTGCCACCGTTTGCTTCGACGTATTTCGCGTGCTCAAACTTCTTCACGTTCGCCGAACCCTGAAACATCATGTGCTCGAACAGGTGCGCGAAGCCGGTGCGGCCTTTCGGTTCGAGCCGGAAACCGACGTTGTAATAGACGGCGACCGTGACGACCGGCGCGGTGTGATCTTCGGAGATCACGACCTTCAGCCCGTTCGGCAGTTTGTAATAGACGACGGGAATGTTGAGCGCCTTGGCTTGCGCCGGGTGGAACATCGAGACGCTGCCGGTCAGCGCGATGATGAGCGCCAGGCAGGTGACTGCTATTCGTTGCATAGTTGTAGGAACCCTCGCTTTGAAACTTGGACGTAGACGACAGACGACCCCGTCTGTCAGTGAAAAAATCGAGATTGAGCTACGCAGATTTGGATGAAAGGTCGCTGCGAAGTTTAGCAGAACATGTTCTCACCCGTAAGTCTCGATAATTACGCGACGTGGTGGCGGAAAGTTTCGCGGCTGCGTGTGTGTTGGGTATCTTGTTCGGGCTTGGTTACAATGCGCGCCGAGGTATTTGAGATGCGTGCACTGAGAGGCGGATATATTTTTGCAGTTGTTTTGTTGATTGTGTTTTCCGGCGGCGCGTTGGTTTACTCGCGATTTATGCAGGGAGTTGCACGAGGAGAGTGGGGCGGAGACCACATCAACATGAACGTTGGTGAAGGCTCAGCAAAGCTTGAGTTCGACTGTGCGACGGGTTATATCGCCGGACCGCTTACAGTCGACGAGCATGGTAAGTTTCACTTGCTCGGCACGTTTACGCCGGAGCGCGGTGGACCAATTCGCGCTGGTAATTCGCCGCGAGAACAGCGAGCCACTTACTCCGGTGAGATCGACGGCAGCACGATGACGTTGCAGTTGAAAATCGGTGACTCAGATGAGACGGAAACCTTCACCCTTCAGAAGGGGAAGACTGGTCGCATTGTGAAATGTAAGTAGGACGAGGGGGGATTGTTTGGGAGTAGCGCGAAAGTTTTTGATCCGCGGTGAAGTCCAGGGAGTTGGGTATCGCTTCTTTGCGCAGCGTGCAGCCGCGCGGCATCAGGTTGTTGGTTACGTGCGCAACTGTCCGGATGGCAGCGTCGAGGCTTTTGCCGAAGGACCGGAGAGTCGCGTTGAAGCATTCAAGCACGACCTCGCGACGGGGCCGCAGTGGGCGGTCGTGGATCAGTTGGAGGAGATCAACCTGGAGCCGACAGGGACGTATTCGGCATTTAGAATCGAGAGATAGCAACAGGATATGGACCAACTTAAATCGTTGATACGTGAAGTGCCGGATTTTCCGAAACCCGGCATTAATTTTTATGAC
>DASXXL010000361.1:0-2205 GCA_036503085.1 Pyrinomonadaceae bacterium
CCAGGGGCAGCGCGCTTCGCGCTCGCCCCTGGCTACTTCACCCCGCGCCTTCGGCGCGCAAATCGGGCAACCATGAGCGGCCAGGAGCGCACCTACTCTGCAACGGAAGGTACGAGATGAAACTGTTCCTGGCCGCATTAACGATCTGGAGTTTGCCGATGTTCGGCATGAGTTGTGGGTCTGCGAACGTTCAGAACACAGCGCCTGCCAAGCCCGTCTCTACTTCAAAGCCAGCGGGTGAAACCGTGACGCTCACTAACGATCATCCGATCGCTTCGTTCGTAGTTAAACCCGACGTGCTGAAGAACTCGCCGTCGATTCTGGAAGTCGCGGTAATAAAAGTCGTCAATCCCGCCGCGAAGGCGGTCACGATTCTCGTTCACCTCTCGCCGGCAAACGATAAAGGCGAGCTCAGTAACGCGCGCATCAACGTCGGCAATTTCAGCCTCTATCCGGTAGATCGTCCCGGGAAGTTCATGCTCGACGCGGCCGACGCGTTGCGCACGGCCGCCGAAACGCGAATGCCTCCTGACGCAAAGGGCTGGCGCTTAGTGTTTGAGCTCGAACGGCAGGCTGAACAAACATCCGCGCCGCTTGAAGTAACGATCGCGTCGCCAAACTGGAAATCGGATAAAGGTTAACGACGACCGTGAGCGATCTTGATCGCTTCGGGAAGCCCGCGCAGACGCAGCATCGCAAGCACACCGAAGAATGGACCAGGCGCGAGGATCATAAAGGCGTAGCGCCAGGTAACGTGATCGACGACTTTCGGAATCAACTCGATCGAGACCGTCGTCAATAAAAACCCAACGCACATTTGTAGCGTCAAGGCCGTGCCGATGTATTGCGGATCGCCGAGTTCCGTCACACACGACGAAAACTGCGCTGAATCGGCGACAACACTCGCGCCCCAGATCACTGCGACCAACAACAGCGGCCACACACTGCCGCCAAACAAAAATCCTACCAGCAAACAACAACTGCCGCTGATCGCCATCGCCACTGACGTCACGACCGTTCGTCCTACTCGATCGGCGATCAAACCCGCAACCACACAGCCAATCGCACCAGACCCGATCACGAGAAACGAACCCGCTTCCGCCAACGTCGAATCAACCGCGGTGGAAGATCCCTGTTGCGCGGCAAGACTCGCGCGGATCATCACCGGTATCCAGATCCACATCGCGTAGAGCTCCCACATGTGGCCGAAGTAACCGAAACTCGCGAGCCGCACGCCGCGATTGCCGAACACCTTCACGATCTGCGTCAGATCGAAACTCGCGGGCGGCAGTGCGTATGGACCATCGGAAACAAACAGCAACACGATCAAACCGCCGAGCACCGCGAGTATCGACACGAACACCACGTTTATGCGCCAGTTCGCGCTGCCGAGCGCGTTCACCAGATACGGCGTTGCCTTACCCATTGTCAACGCGCCGACGAGCACGCCGAGCGCCATGCCGCGCCGTTCGCGAAACCACGTCGCCATCAGCTTCATCCCGGGCGGATAAACACCGGCGAGACAAACGCCCGTCAGAAAGCGAAGCCCGATCGCGGTGTTGACTTGATGAACGTAGAGACCGAAGAAAGCATTCGTCAGCGCGCCGAGCAGCGCGGACACGGCGAACAGATGACGCGTTGTGATGATGTCGGCGAGATTGAGAGTGGCGCTGATGAGGGTGCCGGCAACGAACCCGAATTGCACCGCATTCGCGAGCCAACTCGCCAGACTGGTCGAGAGGTTCCACTCATGAGCGAGCGCGGGCACGACTGCTGAGCCACTGAACCACAGCGCCATGCCTAACAGTTCCGCCGCCGCGAGCAGCGCTAACGCACGCCACTGTTTTGGTGTGCTCATGGGCTTTGATGCCTCAAAAGTCGCTTGCGAACTGATTTCTCTGTGCCTCTGTGTCTCTGTGGTTAATAATTTCCTAGCGAAAACCAACCACAGAGCAACTGTGTCGTAAGTCAAGCGGATTGAGCAGTCCTCCACGATGTTTGAGTTTTGACCATGACATTAAGAATGGTCAGCAGTTTGCGCATGGAGGCGACGATAGCAACTTTCGGTGCCTTGCCGGCCAGGAGCAAGCGACGATAGAAAGATTTGATCACTGGGTTGATGCGAATAGCACAAAGCGTGGCCATGAAAAGCGGGGCTCGCACCGCCGCGCGGCCGCCCCAGATATGGCGCGAGCCACGCCATTG
>DASXXL010000362.1:0-4809 GCA_036503085.1 Pyrinomonadaceae bacterium
GTTCGAGAGATCGCGTTTGGCGCCGCGAGATGCGGCAAAGTGTATGCCCTTTACGCGCCCAACTAAGGAGTGTGATCAAAATTGAGATCTCTCAAGCAACAGCTTTCACGCGGCCGTTGTTAATTTGAGATCGCTCAAAAGCAGCGCTTGAGGTCGGTGCGATCAGCGACCGCGCGTGATGTCTTAGACGGTGCGTTGCAGACACGATATGGTATGGGCCAGCGGAAACTCGGGATGAAAACGGATTTCGATGTCATCGTTATCGGGGCAGGAATAAACGGCGCGGGCATCGCGCGCGACGCCGCGATGCGCGGGTTGAAGGTATTGCTGGTCGATAAGGGTGACATCGGTGGCGGCACAAGCGCCGCATCGACTCGGTTGATTCACGGTGGGCTGCGCTACCTTGAGCACTTTGAGTTTGGGCTGGTGAGGGAGTCGTTGCGAGAACGTGAAACGTTGTTGCGCATCGCGCCACATCTCGTCCGGCCGCTGTTGATGACAATTCCGCTCTACCGGGATCGCGGGCGTGGGTGGGCGACGATTCGGGCCGGAATGATTGCGTACGATCTGTTGTCGTGGCGGAAGTCGTTGCCGCGGCATCGGATGTTGTCGGCGGGTGAGACTTTGCGGCGGCTGCCGGGGTTGAATGGAGAAGGATTGGTTGGATCGGCGGTTTATTACGATGCGCAGGTTGAGTTTGCGGAAAGGTTGGTGGTTGAGAATGTGTTGGCGGCGGTGCAGCATGGTGCGACGATTCTCACTTACAGGCGAGTAGAAGGCTTCGTTATCGAAGAGGGCTTGGTAGCGGGAGTCCGTTTGGAAGGGAATAAAGCCGATCAATTCCGGGCGAAGGTTGTAATTAACGCCGCTGGGCCGTGGGTTGACCGGTTACTCGATGAGACCAACACGAAGAGCGAGAGGTTGATTGGGGGGACGAAGGGGAGTCATGTTGTCGTCGCGCCGTTTGCGGGTGCGCCGGAGAGTGCGGTTTATCTTGAGGCAGTCAGCGATCGCAGGCCGTTTTTTATTATTGCGTGGAACGGCAACTATCTCATCGGCACGACTGACGTGCGGTTTGAAGGCGATCCAGGTGAGGTGCGAGCGGACGGGTGGGAGATCGATTATCTGCTGAGTGAAACGAATCGCGCGTTTCCGAGCGCGGCGTTGAATCGGGATCGAGTGCTTTACACGTATGCGGGTGTGCGACCGCTGCCGTTCACGACGAACCACAGCGAGCAGAGCATTACGCGACGACACTTTTTGCGCGAACACCCGCAGTTTAAGAATCTCGTTTCGGTTGTTGGCGGGAAGTTGACGACCTATCGGAGTCTCGCGGAAGAGTGTGTCGACCTCGTGTTGCGTAAACTTGGTAAGGGATTTAAGCGGAGTGAAACGTCGTGCGTCCCGTTGCCGGGCGCAACGGATTTCGCTCCGTCAAATCCGTGTGAAAGGCTGTCGCGAATATGGGGTTCACGAGCCGAGGAGGTCGCTGAACTCGCAAAGCGTCTCAAGTGTGACGCATTCGCTGCTGAGATCGTCTTTGCGTTTGAAAACGAGTTTGCGAAGACGTTGGCTGACTGTTTTCTGCGACGGACGATGATCGGGTTGAACGCGGACTTCGGACTGAGTGAGATCGAAGCTGCGGCAGAAGTTGGGCGGCGGTTTCTCGGGTGGAGCGATGACCGTGCGCGGCGTGAAGTGGAAGGCTACAAACAGGAGATTTCAAACCGAATTGCAAACAGATCTCATCGCGGCGAGTGAGTCGTGCGCGAAGCGCTTCTGCATCCTGCGCGCGACGGGAAAACCGATCCGCACCAGCGGATGCCGCGGTTGTGAAAACGCCAGGATGTCGTACCAGACACTGTCGTCCGCTCGGTTCCACTCGATCAGAAAACGTTCTTCACCACGCTCAATATGATCCGGCAGCGTCCCGTACGCGAAGCCAAATCGATGGAGTGAACTCGCTTCGTCAACAACGTAAACAACGCGACACGCATTCAACGACCACATACCGCACGCCCACGCTTTCACCGCCACAGTCGCCCCTTCTTCGATCTTCACACCGCGCGGCGCGACCGACACCCAACCCAGATCAAACTGCCGCCACTGCTTCAGTGCTTCAACCGCACGTTTATAAATTTCCATCCCTTTTCCGAGCTGGATTCGATTGTGATCGACATTGTACCCAGAAGGACTCTCACCACTCGTCGCGCCCACTTCCACGTAACTGAAAGGAGCAGAAGATTGGGCGGAAATAAATGCAGCGATGTCAGACTCGGAAGGCTCAGTGAGCGTAAACATTAGTTGACGGGATCACTCTTCCGCGCGCGCGGATGATGACGATCGTACGCCGAGCGCAGGTGCACGTCTGTGATGTGCGTGTAGATCTGCGTGGTGGAAATGTCACTGTGGCCCAACAGCGCCTGCACCGAACGCGAGTCCGCGCCGTGTTGCAGCAGGTGCGTCGCAAAGCTGTGCCGCAACGTGTGCGGCGAAACATTTTTGATGCCTGCGCGCTCGGCGTAGCCTTTGATCATGGACCACGCGAGATGCCGCGTGAAGGGCTTGCCGCGTTGCACGAAAACATGCGGCAACGTCTGCTTCCCGTATTCAGCTTTCGCCGCCGCGTACTGCTGCAACCAATGAATCGCGCTTTTCCCGAGCGGCACACGCCGTTCTTTGCTTCCTTTGCCGTGACAGACGAGCAAACCCGCGAGCAGATCGATGTCCGCCTGTTTCAAGTTCACGAGCTCCGATACGCGCAACCCGGTCGCGTACATCGTCTCCAGTATCGCGCGATCGCGAATGCCCTCGAGAGTCGAAATATCAGGCGCCGCGAACAGTCGATTGATCTCTTCTTCTGTAAGAAACTTCGGCAGGTAACTGAAGCGTTGCGGCGTGTCGAGATCTTCCGCCGGATGGCGTTTGATGTGACCATCGAGCATCAGAAACTTGTAAAATCCGCGCGTCGAACTCACTGCACGCGCGATCGACGTCGGCGCGAGTCCATCACGCGAAAGACTCGCGATCCACTTGCGCAGATCCGCACGCGTCAACTCCAGCAACTCTTTTTTGTTTTGCGCAGCCCAGGTTTGCAAACGCGTGAGGTCGCGTTCGTAGCTGGCGATGCTGTGTTGCGCCAGTCCTTTCTCGACCTGGATGTAAGTCAGGAATTCCTTTAAGAAGTCACGCGTCATTCGTAGCGCAGACACTCGATGGGATCGAGTTTCGAGGCTTTGCGCGCCGGCCACACACCGAAGATTAACCCGACGCCGATCGAAACCGTCAAGCCCGTGACGACGGCCCACGTCGGAATCGCTGCCGGCAAACTCGGAATCAGCAGCATCAATATCTGACTCGCGCCGACCGCCAGCAACACGCCGAGCACGCCGCCCAGAAACGTCAACATCATCGCTTCAAACAGAAACTGTCTCACGATGTCTCGACGCCGCGCGCCGATAGCTTTGCGCACGCCGATCTCTTTCGTTCGTTCAGTAACGCTCACCAGCATGATGTTCATCACGCCGATGCCGCCGACGAGCAGGCCGAGACTCGAAATCGCGATCGCGATCAGCCCGACCATTGCCGTGATGCTATCAAACTGTTCGATAAATTTGTCGGCTGTTTTGATGTCGAAGTTATCCGGGTCGCCAAATTTCACTTGCCGCCGGCGCCGCAGAATGTCTTCCGATTGTGTCAACGCCTCGCTGACCTGCCCCGAGCGGCCGCGAATCACCATCAACAGATAACCTCTCGCAGGCGCGATTTTTTGCGCGGTGCGAAACGGCATGTAAACGGCATTGTCTTCTTCGTTCTCGCCGAAGAACCCGGCCTTGCGTTTTTCGAGCACGCCGATGATTTCGAAATTGTAACCGCCCATGCGCACATTAGCGCCGGCGATTTGGTTCGCGCCGGGAAACAACGCTTCGGCGGCATTCACGCCGATGACCAGCACGTTTGCGCGCTGCTGATCGTCTGTCTCGCTGATGAAGCGTCCCTCGCGCAAGGCGATGTTCGTGATGTCCCCGTAGTTTGGCGAGACGCCTTGCGTATTGCCCCAGCGATAATTGCGGCCCTGGTAAGTGATGTTGTCGTCGAACGCACCGCCGTTGTAACCAACGTTCGGCGCAACCCACGACACGTCTTCAACCGCGCTCGCCTGCGCTTTTATTGCTTCCGCATCGGCGACCGTCAGCGGCTTGCGCAGGCGTTCAGCACGATCTTCGCTCGTGCGTGGTCCAGTCGAGAGGTGAAAGGCGTAGATGTTGTTCGTGCCGTACTCCTCGATCATCGCCACGATGTTCTGACGCAGCCCGGTGAGCAACGACGCGATGCAGATCGCCGTCATCACGCCGATAACGATGCCGAGCACGGTGAGAAAGCTGCGAAACTTGTGGCCGCGCACGCTGTCGAGCGCCATCTTGAATGTTTCGCGGAGAATGCCTTTTGGTAATCGAAGCGTCATTACACTTACGTGGCGTGCGTCAGCGCCAGAATCGGATCGAGTCGCGCAGCCTTGAAAGCCGGATAAATGCCGGCGAGCATGCCGGTGATAGTCGAGACCGCGAGCGCCAAGACGATGTAGAAGATCGTGATCGTCATCGTGATTGACGCGAGCGTAGTAATTAAGGTCGTGATGCCCCACGAGAGCAGCAGCCCGATGATTCCACCGAGCCCGCAGAGAATGCCCGACTCGATCAGGAACTGAACGAGTATCTGCCGCCGCGTGGCGCCGACCGCTTTGCGCAAGCCGACTTCGAAGGTCCTTTCCGTGACACTCACGAGCATGATGTTCATGACCACGATACC
>DASXXL010000363.1:0-4247 GCA_036503085.1 Pyrinomonadaceae bacterium
TTCGCGCCAGCGCGTCGTAGTCACGCGTGATCTCTTCCGCGGTTACGGGTTTCTGCGGCGTTGCGAAAGTCGTTAGGTAAGTCTTGGCGTCGAAGCCCACCACCGTCATGCCACTCGCCGCGATGTGCGCCGCGATATCAGCGCAGAACGGACTCCAACCGCCGTCGCCACTGGTGAACAGCACGAGTGTTTGGTTCTTCGCGTTCTCCTGTTGATAAAGCTGCAGCTCCAGCGGTGGTCCACTGCGAATCACAGCCGGAAAAGTCGAATGCTTCACTTCGTGTGACAGCTCTTCGTGCGTGACGTGGTGATAGAAATGTTGATACCACCGCACACCGTACGCCGACGCTGCGCCGATCGCGAGCAATAGCGCCGCGACGAGCCACATCCAGCGAAAACGTTTTCCGCGTTTAGTCAACGCGACCTCCCGCATTCTGCGTCTCGCGCATCCACACTACCGCCTCATTCAACGCCGCATAAAACTCCTCACGCGCGCCGGTGAAGCGGTGATTACTCGCCTTGAGCAGCACGTAGCGCTTCGGATCTTTCGCAGTCGCAAACAACGCGGTCCCAACCTTCGGCGGACTCGCCGTATCGGTAGTGCTTTGAATCATCACCAGCGGCAAGGGCGCGATCTGGCCCATCACGTCAGCACTGCGAAAACCATAAAGCGCACTCGATTCATGGTTCAGGTTCGTGTGATTGCCGCCGACTCCGCTCACGAGTTGGTTCTGTCTCGGTAAGCCGATGGAGATGATGCCCGCCCAGTTGGCGCGCGTCTCCACATCAGAGCCGACGGCAATCGCGAACCCGGCGCCGAGCGACCAGCCGTAGACATAAACGGGTTTCGCTGAATCCACTTTCGCGTACTCGCGCAACGCCGCGGCGATGTCGGCGTAATCGTGAGCGAGTTGCTTGATCGTGAGTGGATTGTTCACTGAAGAAAACTCACGCAGGTAAATCTTCGAATCAATTCCCGCGACTGCAAAGCCCATGTGCGCGAGCTCTTGCGCCGTGCGTGGTGCGAGCCCGCGCCAACCACCGTCACCACACGCATAAATCGCCGGCTGCGCCGGACCATCCTTCTGCGGCCGATAGAAATGCACGTTGAACTGTTGTCCGCGCACCGTGACCGCACGATCTTCGGTGACCACATCGGCCCACGTCTTCGCGTCATCCGGGTCGTAGTGGTCCGGCGGTACGGGTTCCTGAGCCCGAGCAACCCGGACCGCCGGCGCCACTACAACGAGGAAAGCAAAGCCCAACAGAAGCCAACCACGAATGAGGCAGCGTATTTCCATGCTTTGACTTTTTCCTGCAGTCCTTGCTGTGTCGAGAATGTTTCGCGCGTCGCGCTCTTGCGAACGCGCAACAGCGCATACAGCATGTTGAGCGAGAGTCGCCGATTGAAACAAAGGTAACGCGGCTCCCATGCGTGCGGGTGATACTTCGCTTTGTAGCGATAGAGATGTTTGAAATCGTAATTGGCATTCACCCGCTGGTAGACGAAACGCATGAGCTTCGCAGCCAGCGGGTGATCGGCCAGGTCGGGATCGTCGAGCAACGCAAGGGGCGCAACACCCATTGACGCCATTTCACAGCCTTCTTCACGCAAGCGGCGCAGGATCTCCGCGGTCAGGAGCTCCATCGTGCCGCGAATTGCGTCCGGCCTCCGGCGCGTAACGTCGAGGTAATAACCACTCCGGCCAAAGATCGGTTCACAAACGATGAAGCCTTCGATTCGTCCCGTACCGTGATTGGAGCGCGCCAGGAAATAACGTTTTGCTGATGGCTGTTCTAAGCCAAGCGAGCCGAGCACGAAGCCAAGCTCTCGATTGCCTTTCGCTTTCAACCACTCGCGCGAGATCTCGCGGAGTTCTTCATTGAGCGCGTTCGCGCCGAACGCGAATGGATCGTGTTCGCTGACGACAACTCCTGCGCGCCGCGCCTTGTTCGTCGCCGCGCGCACGAGTTCCATCTTGCCGCCACAGAGTGTGAACTGGTCCAGACTGAAGACTGCTTCCTTGCCAATCTGGACGTCAGCAAAACCCTCCTGGCGAAACGCTGTCAAAATTTCCGGCGACACCTGATACGCACCCACCGGCCTCATCACGGCAGAGCAAAAAGCGTGGATGAGCCGACGCGCATCACCGGGCGCGCATACAGGGTCGCCGGCTATTAGCGCTATCCCCGCGCTAATTTGATAAGCCAGAAATCCATCGACGTCCGGCGTCGTGAAATAGGATTTCGGCCCTTCGAGCAACACATACGAGTTCGAGTTTGTGCCGTAACGCCTAACCCAAAAATCGAGTTGTGCGTGTTGTGCTTGCATGGAACGTTTAGTAGCTCAGCTTGTCAACGTGTTGGTGACGATGACGGCGATGGCGACGATGATGATGGCGGCGATGTCGCCGGTGATTATTGTTGTTGTCGCGCATGTTGTTCTGAGCATTCTTGTCACGATCGCGGTTTTGCGCAGTCGCGGTTTGCGTGCCCAGCGTCATCGAACCAAACAACAACAAGCCTCCTACCAAAAGTGAAACCAATGTCTTCATGTTGAATGTCCCCTTCTTGAAGTTCCCACTGACCGTCGCGTTGGGCAATGAGCATGCCAGCCCAAAAACCCTTTGATTGAATAGCAGTGCGGCTGTTTAGGACCACGTTAACTTGTGACGGATTTGTTGGGCCGGCAATAACGCCACACTCGGCAGCAACCGTTTTTCGGATTTGTCGTTGTTTGTGACGGCATGCTCCTTGCGCACGGTCTGCTGAGTCTCGGTGGTGAGCCGTCGCAACTGGCGAGTGGTGCACTTACGAGTGATAATCACCGAGCCGATGGGAATACTTCAGATCCACGCGAAGACGACACTGCTGAGCTCGCTGATCATCATCGTGGCCATACTGATGGCCGCGCTCGTGTTGACCAGTGCGGCCATCGCGAACATCGAACGTAGAGACGATCAGACGCTCGCCGAGACGCAGGCGCGCGACCTGGCCCAGCACATCAGCGACCTCGGATCGTCCGCGGATCCCGACACACTCGCGCGCGCGGCGAACTTGATCAAAGGTTCGGGGCCGAGCGTCGTGAGCGTGCGGCTCTGGCAGTTGTCACAGGGACAATTCAGCGAGCGAACGTCGGCGCCAGGCAGTGCGCCGGCCATGGCGATTCCGGAGAGCACGAAGAAGAGTCTCCTCGAAGGTTCCGGAGTTTCCGGACCAGATGACGAAGATCAGGCGCTCTATCGCGTGTTCGCGCCGACGTTCGACCATGGCCGCCCGAGCGGCGCAGTCGAGATCGTGCAACGCTTCGACAGCATCCTGACGGTCACTTATCGCTATCTCAAAAGCGTCGTTTGGATGTCGTTGGTTGCCGTCGCGCTGATCATCGCGGGCACTTACTACCTCTTCCGCCAACTCCAGTTGACCTCGAAACTCGAAGCGGAACGTACCATCCTGCGCGATCGCGTTCGCGAAGCCACGATCGAGTTGGAGAAAAGAAACCAGCAACTTCAGGAAACGAACCTTGAGCTCTGGCGCAGCAATCGCCGCATGAACGAACTAGGTCGCCTCGCTGCGGCCGGTCAAACAGCCGCGCACTTCGCGCACGAAGTCGGCACGCCGCTGAACCTGATCAGTGGTCACGTTCAGTTGCTCAAATCGGATCTCGAACGCGATCCGCGCGATGCAGAGTCGCGCATCAGGACGATCAGCGCGCAGATCGAGCGCATCGAACGCATCGTGCGGCGCATGCTTGATAAGACGCGGTTCGAAACCGAGTTGTCGCCGCTCGATCTCAACTCGGTCTTGCGGAAACTGTGCGACGCGATGGAGCCGGCCTTTGACAAGCGCGACATCCGGTTGGTCGAGAGTCTGGCCGGGAATCTGCCGCTGATGGCCGGCTCGTCGGATCGTTTGCAGCAGTTGTTTTTGAATCTTATTAACAACAGTCTCGACGCGATGCCCGACGGCGGCGAGATCACGATCGCTACCACGCTCGACAACAAAGGCTGCAAGTCGCAACGCGTCTGCGTCGACTTCACCGATACAGGCATGGGCATGACGCCCGAAGTGATGAGTCACATCTTCGATCCGCTCTACACGACGAAAGATCGCGGCCAGGGAACGGGATTGGGATTAGTGATCGTCAGCCAGATCGTGTCGGAACACGGCGGCACGATCGAAGTTCAGAGCGAGCTCGGCCACGGCACGCGGTTTCGTTTGACGTTTGCGGCGTTGCCGAGTGAGCT
>DASXXL010000364.1:0-1694 GCA_036503085.1 Pyrinomonadaceae bacterium
AGCAACGGTGAGGAGATTGAAGCCGATTTTTTGATCGGCGCGGATGGGATTCACTCACGCGCGCGGAAACGGATCGCCGGCGAAGGAGAACCGACTTACCGCGGTTACACGGTCTGGCGTGGGATTGCCGCGGACGTGCCAAGCGGGATTCCGTTGGCGACAGCGATCGAGATTCACGGTCACGGCAAACGTTTCGGCATCGGTCCTGTCGGCGGCGGCCGCGTCGGTTGGTGGGCGGCAGCGAACGCAGTCGAACCCGCTTCGTCACACGAACATCACGTTGAAGACGCGCAACACGACCTGTTGCGCTTGTTCAGCGACTGGTATCCTCCTGTGGTCGAATTGATCGAAACGACGCTGCCGCAACTGATCCTCACGACTTCCGCATTCGATCGCGAACCTTCGGCGAAATGGGGCGATAAACGAGTCACCCTCCTCGGCGACGCAATCCACCCGACCACACCAAACCTCGGCCAGGGCGGTTGTCTCGCGATCGAAGATGCCTTCGTACTGGCGCGCTGTTTCCACGAATACGGTCCCAGCGAAGAGGCATTGCGAAAATACGAAGGCTGCCGTTACTCGCGTACGGCAGCCATCATGAAATACTCACGTTATTACGGCCGCGTGGGTCAATCGGAAAACGTCTTCGCTCGCGGCCTTAAAAGATTCGGCCTCGCGCTCGCTCCTGCATCCGTCCTCGAACGCGTGATGAGGATCGTCTTCGACTACGACGCAACCACGACGCCGATCTAAGGCGTCGGCGGATTGCCCTCGATGTCGAGCATCGTGATCGGCGCGATCTCAGTCGCCTTCAACGCCGTCTCCACCTTCGCCCGGTCGCCGACGATCACGATCGCCAGATGATTCAGATCGATGTAACGCTTCGCGACCCGCGCCAGATCTTCTTTCGTTACCGCGGAAACGTTCTGCGCGTACGTTTGATAGAAATCATCGGGCAAACCCTGCACGACCAGCGACGTGATCGCGCCGCTGATCGTCGTCACGGAAGCAAAGCGCTGCGGCAGTCCCTGAATCAACGAGTCTTTCGCCGTCTTGATCTCCTCATCCGTGATCGGCTTCTCGCCCACGATGCCTTTGAGTTCTTTCATAAACTCGATAAGCGCCGCGTCCGTCTTATCGGTGAAGATAGAGCCACCGGCGCGAAATGCGCCCGGACCTTTGCCGTAACTGAAGCCCGAGTTCACGCCGTAGCTGTAGCCCTTCTGCTCGCGAATGTTTGCGTTGAGCCGCGATTGAAACTGCCCGCCGAGAATCGTGTTGAGCACTTGCAGCGCGAAGTAGTCGGGCGTGTTTCGCGGTGGACCAGGCAAACCGATGTTGACCACCGATTGCGCCGCGCCAGGCTTGTCGACGAGGTAGATCTTCGCCGGTTGCAACTCCGGCAGCTTTGGATAATCAAACGACGGTTTTTCGCCGCCCTTGGACCACGCCGCCAAAGCTTTCTCAACCGAACTCTTCGCCTTGCCCGGCGTAACGTCGCCGACGACCGTAATGATCGCGCGGCCGGGTTGGTAGTAAGCCTTGGCGAAGTTGACCACATCGTCGCGCGTGATCGCCTTGACGGTGGTTTCCGTGCTGCGCTGTCCGTAAGGATGCGCGGCGCCGTAGAGCACTCGCGCGAACACCTGCGCGCCGACGATCACCGGCTGATCTTTAGCCTGCGTCAGATTGAC
>DASXXL010000365.1:0-1590 GCA_036503085.1 Pyrinomonadaceae bacterium
TTCGCGTTCGGAGGGTTGCCCGAACGCGGTGTTGGAGAGTATGGCGGCGGGACTGCCGGTCGCGGGCACGGACATCGAGGGAATTCGTGAAGTAGTTGGACCAGACGGCGAGCAGTTTTTGACTCCGGCCGGTGATGCCGATTCACTCGCGCGTGTGTTGCTGCAGCTTGCGCGCGATCCTGAACTCTGCGCGCGCAACGGAGCACAGAATCGTGCACGCATCAGCGAGCGTTACGACGCGCTGCGCATGTGCCGGGAAACTGTCGCCGTGTTTGCTCGTCTTTGATTGCTTGTTCGTTTGTAATCGTTGGAGAACGAAGCCATGTCTCACTTGAAACAACGTGTGATCGCGATCCTGCTTATTCTGTTTTCGGCCGCGATGATCTATTACGGTTGGTACCGCCTGCGTGAAGAAGGCGTTTACTCGTTGAAGATGGCGACATTTGCGCCGCTGGGCGTCGTCGGCGGAATTTTTCTGCTGCTCTTTCCGTCGCTGGGCGGCAAACCGAATACGAGGAAGGAGAAGGTGATCGTTCTGCTCGTGTTTCTGGTTGGCCTGGCTGCGGGACTGGTGAACTGGTACTTGATGGATCCGGGTTTCTTTGGTCGTTAACTTCGGAGAGTTTTGGCGATGGACATGTTGTGGCAGGAGTTGACCTTCGGGATTGGTTCCGGACGTCTGCTTGCGCAAGTTATTGTGCGGTTAATTGTCGCCGCGCTTCTCGGCGGGCTTGTGGGGATGCAACGCGAGAGGGCGCATAAGCCCGCTGGCGTGCGCACGCACATTCTGGTTTGCCTCGGTACCGCGGTCGTTGTGCTCGCGTCTGCGGGAATGGGCATGCAGCTCGACGCGCAGTCGCGCGTGATTCAGGGGATCGTCACCGGGATTGGTTTTATCGGCGCGGGATCGATTCTGAAGCTTAGCGCGGAGCACGACATCAAGGGGTTGACCACCGCCGCCGGGCTTTGGATGACAGCCGGGATCGGCGTCGCTTGCGGCGGCGGCGAGATCGGCATCGCTTTGATTAGTGCCGTGTTGACGGTTATTGTGCTCGCGTTGGCTGGCGTGCTCGAACGCCGCGAAGAAGATCAGAAGTAGAGGACGGGATTATGTGTCGAAACATTAAGACGCTTCACAACTTTCAACCGCCGGCGACTGAAGCGGAGATTCGTGCGTCGGCGATTCAGTTTGTACGCAAACTGAGCGGCTTTACGAAGCCTTCGAAAGCGAACGAACCGGCGTTTGATCGCGCGGTCGAGAAAGTGACCGAAGCAGCGCAGGAGCTGCTTGATTCGTTGACGACGAATGCGCCGCCGCGCGATCGTGAAGTCGAAGCAGCGAAAGCGCGCGCTCGTTCCGCGGAACGTTTTCCCGCGGCTGCGGCGGGTGATTAGAATCTCAATTGGGTGGCAGCGAACGTTCAGAAGGGGATGCGAGTGAATAAGCAGCGAGCGCGTCGAAGATTTATGACCGGAAAGTTGTGACGCAGCAGTAATGACTCACATGTTACTCGCACTAAGTTTGTCTCTCACCGCGATGCCCGTGATAACTCTCGAGCGTACGGGGTGTTTTGGAACTTGTCCGGTTTA
>DASXXL010000366.1:0-2741 GCA_036503085.1 Pyrinomonadaceae bacterium
CCCGGCAACTGTTCGGGCTAGTTTGGAAAAAGGGTGTGTCGACCCAAGCTCTGCGACGGTCTTTACACGACCATGACACAAACGATCTGTCACACCCGATGCAAGCTATAACTTGCTGACTCAACATACAAGACACAGAGAACACGGAGATTCACAGAGGAGAGAATGTATGCCGACTTTTCGGGCAAAGCTGAATGCGATTAAGAAATGAGCACGCAAACACAGCCTAAAGGGACAGTGCTTGTAGTCGACGACGACGAGAATGTGCGCAGTGGAATTTACTGGGCGCTGACGTCGGACTATCGCGTGTTGCAGGCTTCGTCGCGCGAAGAAGCAAGCGCGATGATCAATGATGAAGACATCGAAGTCGTCGTCAGCGATCTTCACTTGCCACCACACACGGACGACCTCGTGGAAGGTTTGGCGTTGATCGATCTGGCGCGGTCGCAGGATCCGCCGCTGCAAGTGGTCGTGATCACCGGCAGCGATTCGAGGCGTGCGGCGCTCGAAGCGGTGAAACATGGCGCGTACGGATTTTTTGAAAAGCCGTTGGACTCCGCGGAGCTGTTGCACATTGTGACTCAGGCCGCGCGCTTGCGGCAGTTGGAGATCGAGAACCGCCGGCTGCGTGATGAACTAGCGCGACCGCCGGGCTTCGCGCATCTGCTCGGCACGAGCCACGCGCTCGAACGCATGTTGAAACAGGCACGCTCGGTCGCGGCCACGAGCGCGACGGTGTTGTTGACCGGTGAGAACGGCACGGGCAAAGAGATGCTGGCGCGCGCGATTCACCAGGAGAGCCCGCGGGCGAGTGGACCGTTTGTCGCGGTGAGTTGCGCGGCGCTGCCGGAGACGTTGATCGAGTCTGAGTTGTTCGGCCACGAGCGCGGCGCGTTTACTTCCGCGTTGCAATCGCGCAAGGGCCGCTTTGAGCTCGCAAACGGTGGCACGTTGTTTCTCGACGAGATTGGTGAGTTGACTGCGGCCGTGCAAGTGAAACTGCTGCGTGTATTGCAGGAGCGACAGTTTGAGCGCGTGGGCGGCACGAAGACGTTGGGCGTCGACATTCGCTTGATCGCGGCGAGCAATCGCGATCTCGAAAACGAAGTGAAACTCGGCCGCTTTCGTCAGGATCTGTTTTTCCGTTTGAACGTTGTACCGCTTGCTTTGCCGCCGTTGCGCGATCGGCCGGAAGACATCCCGCTGCTCGCGGCGCACTTCGCGATCAAGTCAGCGGAGAAGCACGGTCAGCCGATGCCGGAGTTGCAGCCGGAGTTGATCGAAGTGCTGCAGGAGTACGAATGGCCGGGCAACGTGCGCGAACTGGAAAACCTAATCGAGCGGCTCGTGGTGTTGAGCTCCGGGCCGTCGCTCGGCATTGAATTCGTGCCCGAGAAGATGTTGCGCGCGCTGCCGGGAACGAATGCGACTGACGAATCGACACTGGAAGGCGCGGTCGCTGTGTTGAAGAAGAAAATGATTATTAACGCGTTGCAGACTGAGGGAAATAAAGTGGCGGCGGCGAAGAAGTTGGGCATCAGCCGCTCCTACCTGCACCGCCTCATCAATGAATTCGACATTTAGTCTGTATAATCATGCCGAATGGCCAGCCTGCAACAGCGCTTACCGGAGAACGTGCCCGGGGATTTTTTCGTCGACTCCACTTGCATCGACTGCGATACGTGTAGCCAACTCGCGCCCGCGATCTTTCGCGACCACGGCGATCAATGCAGCGTTTATCACCAGCCCGAAAATGAAACCGAAACACAGCGTGCGATGATGGCGCTCGTGTCGTGTCCGACCGGATCGATCGGTTCGCTCGAACGTCACGACGCGCATCTCGGCATCGACGCGTTTCCGTTACAGCTCGACGAGAATGTTTACTTCTGCGGCTTCACTTCGGAGTCGAGCTTTGGCGCGTGGAGTTATTTGATCGTGCGGCCGGAAAGCGAAGGCGGTAACGTGCTCGTCGATTCGCCGCGGTTCGCCACGCAACTGCGCAAACGAATCGAAGCGCTCGGCGGTGTCAACACGATGCTGCTCACGCACAAAGACGACGTCGCCGATCACAAGCTGTTCAAGCAGCGATTCGATTGCCGGCGCGTGATGCATGCAGACGACGGCGCGGAACGTCTCGGCGCTGAAGTGATCGTTCGCGGTGCAGAGCCGTTTCAGTTGGACCCTGACTTATTGATCGTTCCGACGCCTGGCCACACGCGCGGACACGTCGTTTATCTTTACCGCAACAAATTTCTCTTCACTGGCGATCACCTCGCCTGGTCACCAAACCGGCAAACCCTCACTGCTTTTCGCAGTGTGGCGTGGTATTCGTGGCCCGAACAGATTCGCTCGATGGAGAAGCTTTTGGATTACGAGTTTGAGTGGGTGTTGCCCGGCCATGGAGACATGCATCACGCCGATGCTCGCACGATGCACCGCGAGCTGGAGCGCTGCGTGGCGTGGATGAAAACCAAGTAGTTCCAGTTCACCCGAAAGGTGCAAATTTGATGACGAAAAACCAGAAAATCGCCCTCGGTTGCGGTGGTGCGGGATGTTTGGGATTGATCGTGGTGGCAATCGCGGGCGCAGCAGTGTATTTCCTTGTTTATAGCCGACCGGCCGTGCGCAGTGTAAACCGGAATTACAACGTCAACATAAACCTGAACGACAACTCTTCGAACTTAAACTCGAACTCTGAAACGAACTCGAACTCTGAATCCAGCTCGAACTCGAACTCAAGT
>DASXXL010000367.1:0-5541 GCA_036503085.1 Pyrinomonadaceae bacterium
GCCATGTTAGCCATACGCAGTAATAGCGGATTGTAATTTGAGTCTGGCCGAGTATCTTTTGCCCAGTAGACACATGCGCGCATTTCGCCAGCCAACGTGCCGAGCAAGAATATGTTGCCAGCCATCACTCGTTGTTGCAGATGTCTTAGGCGGTAGATACAGGCGCGCAGATCATTCGCTTGCTCGTCGTCGGTCTTTAATCGCCGATTAGCACGAGCCACTCTAGGATTAGTAAACTTTGACTTCCGATTCTGAATCCATGTTTGACAGAGTGCGCGAGCGTTTGGGTCATGTAATGAAATCCCTGACGACGCTTGACTTGGAGGAGTGAGCACTAATGTAGCAATGTCCGGTGCATCGGGTAGCAATTCTCGCTGTCCAATTCGGACATTTATAGTTGACGCTGTCCACACAATCGAAAGTATGACAAAGCGTGGCTCAACACTATTGATGTCTACGGGTTGTGAAACGAATGACTGATTAGATGGCTGGATGGAGACACTTATTCGGCCATCGGTTTGCGCCCAAACTTCTATCGCTTGATTACTAGGTTTGCCACCAAAGACTAACGTTGACTTTGGTGGGGGCCACGGGTAAGGAAGGCGAACTACGCAGTAAAAGGTACCGTCTTGGTTCATGGTTGTTTGGAAAAATAAGGCATATCGCGGGCTAACATGCCGATATGAAAATTAATGGAAGTCTCAGGATCAAGGGGGAAGAACTCGGTCATCTGACGAACAATATCTGACTCGAGATATACCGTACAACCTCCGCTTCACTATTTCGTCAGGCGTTTTTCTTTCGTATCAGTTCAGTTTTTCCGCGCTCGTCCTTCGCCAGTTCTTTGGCGATTTCGCCCCTCGACAAGAATGAAATAGAGCGTATGATCGAGACGCAAACCCCCCAAGCGCAAAATGTGATCGACGGCGAAGTAAGTAGAACGACACGACCTATTCATGTCGAAGAACAGAGACTACTACGAAATACTCGGCGTCAAACGTGACGCACCTGAAGATGAAATCAAGAAGGCTTATCGCAAACTGGCGCGCAAGTATCATCCCGATCTGAATCCGGGCGACAAAACTGCGGAAGAACAGTTCAAGCTTCTGCAGGATGCTTATGACGTACTTTCCCATGCGGAGGACCGCAAGCTTTACGATCAGTACGGTGAGAACTGGCGCGCAGTTAAAGCCGGCGCAGGCGCGCCGCCGCCTCCGGGTTACGAAGGTTATAAAGGCGCGGGTCGCTCGGCCCGCGGCGGTGGTGGACCAGGCGGTGGTGGACAAGCCGGCGGCTTCAACTTCGACGATTTTGATTTCAGCCGTTTCCGCGCTACTGGTCGTGGCGGCACGGAACCGGGCGGCTTCGATATCTTCGAAGAGATGTTTGGTGGCGGCTTTGGCAGAGGCGGTCGCGCGACACGCAGCGGTCGCGGCCGCGACATCGAAGCAGAGTTTGAAACGTCACTTGAAGAAGCGCATCGCGGTGGACGCCGTACGCTACAGATGCAGACATCCGAGGCCTGTCCGACTTGTGGCGGTACAGGAGTGAACAACGGCAAAGTTTGCGAAACGTGTGGCGGATCGGGTGAAGTCATCAGGCCGAAGACGATTGAAGTCAACATCCCTGCAGGCGCGCGCGATGGTTCGACCATTCGCGTGCCCGGACAAGGAGGAGCGGGCAGCAACGGTAGCGAGCCCGGCGATCTATATTTGCATATCCGTGTGCGACCGCATCCGGTGTTCACCGTCAAAGGTGATGATCTGGAGACCGAGTTATCGATCGCGCCGTGGGAAGCGGTGCTTGGCGCGAAAGTGGAAGCGCCGACGATCGACGGCAAAGTTGAATTGACGATTCCAGCCGGAGCGAAGAGTGGACAGCGATTGCGTCTGCGAGGTCAGGGTTTGAACAAGCGCAAGGATGGTCGTGGTGATGAATACGTGCGCTTGAAGATCGTGGTGCCGCAAGACGTCAGTCCGGAAGAGCGCCGGCTTTACGAGGAGTTGAAGCGTGTCTCGCGATTTCAGCCGCGGAGTTAATTAAATGGCAGCAAGCGATTTCGATTTGGACGAACCTTTGAGCTTTGATGTAGTGGCCCGCACGGTCGGCACGCGGCGCTCGCTGGTCGTGCGGCTGGCCCAACAGGGTCTGATTGAAACCGTCGCCGGCGACGAGGAAGCAAACGAACCGCGCGTGCCGCGGCGGATGGTGATTCAGCTTCGCCGGATGCAACGGCTGCGGCGCGATCTCGGCGTGAATTTCGCGGGCGCCGCCGTGATCCTCGATCTCGTCGGGCGAATCGAGCAGTTGAATCGCGAGTTGGCGATTATGAAAGGGAGATTATGGGAAGACTAAAGTCAGTACGTTTAGGGATGGCATTGAGTCTGGCTGTGGGTTTGGCACTCTTCACGGGATGCAATCGCGGGAACCGTGGCGACTTTCACCTCGCCACAACGAGTCCCAGCTCTGGCGGCGCTACGGCAACCAACAATCCGCCGTCGATGATGCCGGTCGCGTCGTATGCTGACATCGTGGCCAAGGCCGCGCCCGCCGTCGTGACAATCCATTCGACGATGCGCGTGCGACAACCGCAGCAGTTTCCGTTTATGAACGATCCGTTCTTTCGCCAGTTCTTCGGCGATCGCGGTAACCAGCAAGAGCAGACGCCACCAGTACGCGAAGGTCTGGGCTCGGGTGTGATCGTGCGCGAGGACGGCTACATCCTCACGAACCATCACGTGATCGACGGCGCCGACAAGATCCAAGTCGATCTATATGACAACCGCACGCTCGAAGCTCAGGTTGTCGGTTCCGATCCGCCGAGCGATCTCGCGGTGCTGAAAGTAAACGCGGGTGGTTTGCCGGTGCTCGCGTTGGGCGATTCAGATAAGACTCGCGTCGGCGACGTCGTGCTCGCGATCGGCAATCCGCTCGGCGTGGGCCAGACCGTCACGATGGGCATCATCAGCGCGAAGGGCCGTCAAACTGGTTTGAGTAACGGCAGCTTCGAAGACTTTCTGCAAACGGATGCGCCGATCAACCGCGGTAACTCCGGTGGCGCGTTGGTCAGCACGAACGAGCAACTGATCGGCATCAACTCGCAGATTCTTTCGCCGTCCGGCGGCAGCATCGGACTCGGCTTTGCGATTCCGTCAAACATGGCGCGCACAGTGATGGAGCAATTGATCAATAACGGCAAAGTCAGGCGCGGCCAACTCGGCGTCACGGTGTTGAAGATTCCTTCCGAGCAGGCTTCGCAGTTGGGCGTGACACAAGGGCCGGGCGTGGTTGTTTTCCAGGTGCAGTCCGGCAGCGGCGCGGATCGCGCGGGGTTGAAACGCGGCGACGTGATCACGGCGCTCAACGGCACAGCGGTCACAGATCCGAATACGTTTCGTAATGCAATCGCGGGCACGCCGCCGGGAACCGAAGTGACACTCACTATTAAGCGCAACGGATCTGAACGCCAGGTGCGTGTGACGCTGGGCGAGTTCACGCCGCCGCCTGAGCGTGTGTCAGACGAGCAGTGAACTATTGAACTAAGCAATTGTTTTTTGAGAGGAGAACGAGATGGCAGGTTTTATCGAGCAGGATCGTTGGCAGAGTTTTCTTGACGACTTCAGCAAGCGCAATCAGCTTCGCGCGACGCGTTTGGAAGTCGTCGACACCGAAGCCGGCGCGGGAGAAGAAGAGGAGTTTCTTCCGTTGGTCGGCGTGAGCTTTGAGAAGAAAGGTTCGGACGCGGGCAGTATCGTCGTGATCCTTGGCAATAAAAATGATCGGCACGTCGAGCACCGGATCGAAAACGTGCAACGAATTGCTCCGCTAGTCGGAGAGGACACGGGTTTGGAAGCAGGGCTCGGTTTCGAAGGCGGAGACGGTTCGAGGACGCTGCTGCTCCTCGAACAACTCGCCGAGCTTCCCGAGAATGCTGCGAGCGCTTCCCGAGGCTAGACGAAGCGCGCCTGATCCGCGCGTAGCCTTGCCCCAAACTCACCGAGCGCACTCTTCTCTGTGTCTCTGTGTCTGTGTGGTTAATAATTTCTTAGCGAAAACCAACACAGAGGCACAGAGAAATCAGTTCGCATCCGACTTTCAAGGCGAGCCCCCGCGCGTCGACGATCATAGCTTGGGCAACGCTTCAGTACGGCGATTCACTTCTTCCCAGTTCACGTTCTGCAGAAACGCGTCGACGTATTTCGCTGCCGCTGCGCCGTAATCCATGTGGTAAGCGTGTTCGTACATGTCGAGCACGAGCAACGGGTGGCCGAGCGGAGCGTTGTGCATGTGGTCCCACGACCAGTAAGTATGAAACTCACCCGTGTGCGCGTTGTGCGCGAAGATCACCCAACCTGAGCCGCCGCCGAGCGCGTTCGCGGTTTTCTTAAACTCCTCTTCCCACTGTTCGTAACTGCCGAACCACTGTTTGATCGCGTCGAGTGCTTTGCCGCCGGGTTTCGGATCGCCGCCGAGATTGCCGAAATAGAGTTCGTGCAGGACCACCGAGCCGCTACGCACGAGCTCTTCTCGTTTTAGATCGCCATACATGTACGCTGGCAGATCTTTCATTTTGAGCAACGCGCCGAGATGTTGCTCGACCGCATTGAGCGCCTTAACAGCGCCGCTGTAGTTGTTCTCCCAGTGCGAGCGAATCAGTTTTTCCGAGAGACCTTTGAGCTTCGCGGGGTCGAAGGTTAGCGAGCGTGGTTGATGCTGGCCGCGAAAGGCGCGTGCGGCTTGCGCGTCGGCGGTTGTGGCTGGGGTTTGCGTAGATCCCTGGCCGCTTGCGAACTGGTCGGCGCCAAGCATCAGCGCGACACTCGCACTACCAGCCGCCATTTTCGAGAGAGCTTCTCGTCTGGATATATCGTTCATAAGTGCTCCTTGGTTGTTGCTGGAATTAGCGGGTGTATCTTACCAGTCTTCAAAGGGAACATCGTCGTTCGGGCTGCCGTATGGCGAATGGCCTAAGCCGATCCGAGAGGAAGAGCTCCAATTAAACTTACGATTCTTCACGACCTGAGATACTCGCTGCGCGCGTTGCGGAAGCACCGCGGCTTTACTCTGGTCGCCGTGTTGACGATCGCGCTCGGCATCGGCATTAACACCGCGCTGTTTACGGTGTTCGATGCGTTCGTGCTGAAGCCGCTGCCGTTACGAGATCCGTCGCGGCTCGTCGCGCTCGAAGGCCGCGACAAACAAGGGTTGCGTCATCGTCTCTTTTCGTATCTCGACTATCTTGATTACCGCGAGCAGGACGCGACGTTTTGCGATCTGGTTGCGTGGAATAAAGTGGCGGCCACGTATGGTGAAGCGCCGCCGCCGGACGCTGACGACTACACACTTGCCGCAGGTTACGAACACGTCTTCGGACAGATCGTCTCCACGAATTACTTCAGCGCTCTTGGCGCACAGATGAAGCTCGGCCGCGGTTTCACTGCAAACGAAGACGTGGCAAGCGAGTCATCTGTCGTTGTTTTGAACCATGCTTATTGGGAGCGTCGCTTCAACTCCGACGTGTCGATCATCGGCCGCACGATC
>DASXXL010000368.1:0-3168 GCA_036503085.1 Pyrinomonadaceae bacterium
CACTCGACGAAAACGGACTCGCAAGTGTGAAGCCTTTCGTAGAAGCGCACCAGATTAATTACACCGTGGCACTTGGCAGTCAGGAGCTGTTCCAGGAATTCAACGGCGTGGGTATTCCTTACACGCTCGTGCTCGATCCCTCGCAGCACATCGTCAAGATCTATCGTGGTCCAACAAATCGAGAATCGCTCGAAGCAGACTTGAAGACAATTAAGAACACCCTTTGAAGAGATGATTCAGCAACAGCAAAACAGAAGGGATCGCAGTGCTCTGAAGCAAAGGCGTGAGCAAGTGCTCGCGCAGTTCGCGACGCATGGTTTCACGCGTGGCCCGCACCGTATCGTGCGCACAGGCCCGTCCTGGAACAACGCTCAGAGTCTCGGTCTCAAACTCCGCGCTGCACTCTCAGATCTCGGTCCGATTTTTTCGGCTTTCGGACGCTACCTGGCGACGCGAGTCGACGTTTTGCCTGCGGCTGATTGTCTCGAACTTGAAGCCATAGCCGATAACGCGTCTCCAATGCCAATCGCAGATGTGTGGGCCTTGATCGAACGAGACAGTGGAGCGGCGGCCGAAGACGCTTTTCTGTTTTTCGAATCGGAGCCATTCAAATCGTGCCTGCTTTACCAGTTGCATCATGCAACGCTGCGCGACAACGCCAAGCCGGTGATAGTGAAGCTGGTCCATCCCGAAGTTGCGCCGGAATTGCTCTGCGACGTGGAAGTGCTCGAATCGATTGCGCCCGCAATAGAAGGACCAAAGCGCAGCGCGATTTACAAAACTGTCGTAGCCGATTTTGCATCGGCGCTGAGACAGCAGATCGACCTCACGCACGAAGCAAAGGCGCTCGAAACACTGCGACGCGATGCACAGGATTTTGAGTTGTTGCGCGTGCCCGAGATCATTTACGAACTCTCCGGCACTTCAGTGCTCACGATAGAAGACCTGCCCGGAGAAATCACTTCGATAGATCAGCGCGGAAAGTTGGATCGCCACGCTGTTGCGCGACTGTTCTGCTCCGCGTGGTTACGTCAGGCGCTCTTGGGCCACGTTTTCCCGGTCGAGCCATGTCGCGCGAATCTTGCCGTTGTCTCCGACAGAGAAGTCGCATTCACGGGCGGCGTGTTCTCGAGCCTGCCGGCCGAGTCGCAGTCAAACTTCTGGAATTATCTGATTGCCTCCGCGGGCGATAGTCCTGATCAGGCTTGTTCTTATTTTCTGAAAGAGATGCGACACGAGGGCGCCTGCGGAGATGACGAAGACCTGCGCCATCGATTTCGGCAGGTCGTGCCTTTTCGCGACAGTGGTTGGTACAGCGACGACGATAAGAACCGGCTTATCGAGCATCTGGTGGTCCACTGGCAAGCCGCCACTGAATCCGGCTATGTGCCGTCGCCGCGCATGGCCTGCTTTTGTCGCGGCCTGTTCGCGATCGCGAGGGTCGCGCAACAACTTTCACCCGAGACTGATCCGCTGCTGGAAGGACTGCAGGAAGCGCGTTTGCTGGAAAGCACGGCGCGTATGCGGGAGATGTTGAGTTTCCAACGACTCGGTGATCACGTTGACCGCTACGCGGCGATGATGATGGCGATGCCGCAACGGCTGGACCAGATGCTCACGTTCGGAACCGAAGGCGGCACGCGGCTAAATCTTCACGTTGCTGAAACTGCTTCACACCGGCGACAGAAGAACTCGGTGGCAGTCATGGCGGCGCTGTTGCTGCTGCTCAATGCCGTGGCGTTTGCATTACCGCGAGTGACGAGCGTGTTTGTGGGAAATGCCTGGGCGGGAAGGATCAACGCGATTGCGTTCATCGCGTGCGGCGCTTTGCTGTTGCTGGCAACGGGCCGAACGCGTTGAACCGGATTACACGGAAGGTGTTGCAAACGTGCGTGACTTAACCAAATCACTTCGTTCACTGGCAAAGACGGCCAAAGCTTTCGACGCCGTGACGGCCGCCGCTCGAGCGGAGTTTGAACAGCCGCTGCAAACGTTATTTGGCGCCGGCGAACGCCTGCAAAGTGAGCTGATCGATTTAACGTTCGGCCCGTTCTCTTCGATGGTCGACACGATCGACACGCACGCTGCGCCTGCACCTGCTTCGCCCACTGGTCCACCTGTCCAGACAAAGACGGCCGGTGGTTGGGCCGCGATGCCGCTGGGACCTGAGCCAGTCGGTGCGTCATGTCAGCCGGAGCGAATCTCAAGTGATTATTCGTTCGCACCGCATTTCGTTGAAGTGTTTGGTTCGCGAATGCACTACGTCGATGAAGGCAAAGGCGAACCTGTCCTTCTTGTTCACGGCAACGCCACCTGGTCCTACATTTGGCGCAACGTCATCCCGCACCTGACGCCGTATGCGCGGTGTATTGCACCGGATCTGATTGGTTTCGGACGCTCTAACAAACCGGACATCGAGTATTCCTGGGCCGAGCAGGCCGATTATGTCGAAGAGTTCATTCGAAAGCTCGGTCTCAGGAATATCACCCTCGTGCTTAACGACTTCGGCATCTCGCTCTGCATGCGTTACGCGATGCGGCATGAGCAGAACGTGAAAGGCATGGCTTTCTTCGAAGGTGTTTTCAAGACGTTCGCGAGCCTGGAAGAAGCTTACTCCGCTGACTTCCGGCCCTTGTTCAAGCGATTTCGCACGGGTGGGAAAGGTGGCGAAGGCTACCAACTGCTCGTCGATCAGAATTTCTTTATCGAACAAATGCTGCCGCGAGCAGCGGGGCGCGAGTTCACCGCGGAGGAGTTGCAGCGATATCGCGAGCCGTTCACGGACGTATGCAGCCGGATTCCCATTTGGCAGTTTGCCAGATGCGTACCCATTGCCGGAGAGCCCAAAGACGTATGGGCCACGATGACTGACGCCGTTGCCTGGTTCAAAGAGACGAAGCTACCGAAGCTGCTGTTTTATGGGACTCCCGGTGGACTGGTGACGGCGGAATTCGTTGAGTGGTGCCGGCAAAACTTGAAGAACCTGAAGGTCGTGCATGTTGGTCCGGGAGTTCACTACCTGACGGAAAGCAGTCCGCATGTAATTGGTAGAGAACTGGTCCAGTGGCTCGGCGAATTATCAGAGCCGCATGGCAGACGCGGCCCGGAATGAACTGGATGAGCAATCACTTTGAAAGGGAGTCGGAGCGCGACTTCGAAGAGCGTTCT
>DASXXL010000369.1:0-4255 GCA_036503085.1 Pyrinomonadaceae bacterium
TTCCCGACCGTGCCTCTTCAACCGGCACGGTCGCTCGTTTTTTCAGCAGCTCGAGATTCATTTGGTTCGACTTCCACCACGCATCGGCGACGTCGCCGACGACGGGCAGCGAACCGACCAGATAGTCGATACCGACGTTCATTCCCATTCGCAGCAGCGTGATCTTCGGCACGCGATAACGCACCGCGGAAGCGAGAATGTAGAACGAAACGAGCGACGTTGCGGTGTCGCCGAAACCGGGAATGAGTCCGACGAGAGCGTCGAGTCCGAAGCGCCAGCCGATCACCGGAATCCGAAACATATCGTCCATCAGCCAGCTTAACTGCTCGAGACTTTTCTCGACCGTCGCCGAGCGCTGACTCTTCGACAAAATTCCAGAATTAACACGGCCGAAAACCTGACTACCTTGTTGAATCATGTTCATTCTGTAATCCTGTCAACTCCTCAACGGATTCGTGTCATCTGCTGCCAAAAGAATTTGCCGACCTTCGCCAACGCTCCGAACGCGTTCTTGTTGTCGTTTGAGCGCGGCGGTGGTTGTTTCGCTTGAATACCCAACGACGTCGCCAGCTCCTGATCGGGAGGCGCAATGTCTTCATCGCCGCGTTTGGCGGTCAGCCAGCGGGTAAATGTACGCCCGATAGTCCGCCTTTGTTCGACCGGCGCCTCGGCCACCAGCGCGATGCGCAGATCTTCGAGTTGCGCAATCTCATAAAGGTTCGCTTGATAATATTTTCGCAACGCCGCAAACACTTTTTCTTCACCCAGCGACTGCTGCAGATCGACAAACATCAGCGCGCCTTTCGCGGTGACGATCGCGGCGTATTGAAACGTGTTGCGATAGTCGCGCGAGGGACGGTTCGCGTCCATGTCGTCGCCGCCAAACGTGCGATACAAGCGATAGACGCCGCGCACCTGATCGTCGAGGACCGCCGCGGCTTTTTCCGGTCCGTAGATCGTGCGGTAGTAAAGCAGCGACGACCAGCACGACAGAGCCTCGTCGAGAATCGGCTCGCGCGCGGGATCGTTTCCGACCGCCGCGCCCCACCACTGGTGCGCGACCAGATGGGCCACAGTCCACTCCAGACTCTCTTCAACCGACGGACGTTGCTCACGAATGATCTCCGGCAGGTTGCGCACGGCGGGCGAGTCGAAGTCGACGAAGAAAGCGCTCGCGATGATGTTCATGCCCGAAAACTCGGCGCTGCCGAGACCCGCGACGAGCGGTGCTTCAGCGATGCTGATCTGTTTGAAGGGCAGTGGACCAAACAACGTGGTGAACGTGCGCAGCGCGTTGGCGGCGACGACGAGCGCGCGTTTACCGACGCGTTCATGTTCCGCGAGATAGATCGAGCGGACGTTGATGCCGTTTACTTCGGTGTGTTCGCTGTGCAAACCGCGGCCCGCGAGAATCGCGAAGTCGCGCATGGCGTTGGCCGTGAACGTTTGCGTGTTTTTGTCTGAGCGTGGTTCGGTTTCGCTGCCCGAAGTGAAGACTTCGACACCGGAGTTGGCCGTGACTGTTACTTCGTAATCAGCCGCTTCGTTGAAGACGAAGTCGCCGACTGACGGCTCGACTTTGCGTCGCCACTCGTCGCCGTCGTGTACGGCGAGCGCCGGATAAGCAGCGCCGAGCAACATCACGCCGCGACAGAGAAAATTAATGTCGCGTGCGCGGCGTGTTTCGCGATCGCTGCGCAGCGCGGCGCTGACTTGCTTCACGACGTGTGTGGTCAGGCTGGTTTCGTCGCGATCGATTTCGGGAACCGTGCCTTTGAAGCTGATCGTGACTTCGGCTGTAGCGCCGGACGCGACCGGCTCGCGCAGGTTGACGCGCAGCGTGGTGCCTTGATCGTCGAGCGATGAAAAGAGCAGCGCGTTGTCGCTGGCAGCGCGCACGTCGATGACGTCGAGGCGCGGTTCATCCGCGTCCGGCGTTTCGGTGCTGGTTAACGGCTGTTGATCGGTCGTGCGCAGGTTTGGATAGAGATGAAAGTAGATGACGTTCGTGGGCTTCTCGCCGCGATTGATCCAGCGCACGGTTTCCGTGCCGGTGTAGGCGAGATGCTCGAGATCGATCTTCAGATCGATCTTGTATCTGTGTCGTTCGACCTCCGTTTGCGCAGACACTGAACCACAGATCAAAGCCAAAAAACACAGATGAATTGCTATAGAACGTGTAGGTTTCACTTATCTTCGAATAACAATCGACTTTACCACGTCGCCGCGCGTGATTTTGTCAACGACGTCCATGCCTGCGATGACGTGACCGAAAACCGTGTAGCCACCATCGAGATGCGGTTGCGGCGCGTGCGTCACGAACCATTGCGAACCGCCCGTGTCCTTGCCCGACAACGCCATGCCGAGCGTCGCGCGATCGTAAGGCACCTCGTTTATTTCGCAGCGAATTTGATAGCCGGGTCCGCCGTTGCCGTCACCACGCGGGTCGCCGTCCTGAATCACAAAATTTGGCACGACCCGATGAATCGTGATGCCGCGAAAATAATTTCGTTGGGCAAGCTGAACGAAGTTGTCTACGGTCAGTGGGGCTTCGTTGGGGAGCAGTTCCATAGTAAACGAACCTCTGCTGGTAGTCACTACAGCACGCACCTTGCGGTTGATTCGTGACAAAGCGCGGCGATAGTCGACGGCTGTGTTCCTTGTTTTGACTGTGCCGATGCGCGCGGAGAAATCGCCCGCGCCGTTCGCTTTCAGCAGTGCCGCGGCGCGACGGCGCACGAGATAGTCGGGTGAGTCGAGTGCGTTTTTGATTGCGTCATTGGCCGCCGGCGATTTTTGCTTTCCGAACGAATCCAGAATTGAAAGCGCAGCATCGTTCAGCGAATCGCTTGCTGTCTTTGGCCACGCGGCGACGAGAGCTCGCGTGATCTCTTCGGACGGCGGCAGGTCGCCGAGCAGATCGGCTGCTGTCGCGCGGACGATCACATCGGAATCCTGCAACCGCGCCACGAGCACATCTTTCAGATCTTTCGGTTTGAACGCGGCCAGCGCGCGCAGCACGTCAGGTATCGCTGTCTCCGAGCCGGGAGACGCGAGCAACTTGCGCAGTTGTGCTTCGGCGGAAACCATCAACTCAGCTTTTGTTTTATAAGACTCAGGCAAGCCGGCGATCTCTGCGAGCGCGTTTGCGATCGCCGCCGTAACGTGCCAGTCCGTGGGGATCTGTGTTTTCGAAAGGTCGGATAAATAGGCCGCCGGGGAAATGCGAGCTAACGCGACCTCAACTTCCGGCGCGGTGTGTTTGAACGTTTCATTTGTTTTGTGTAACCAGAGCAGCGCCTCCGCATCCTCGGTTTGTGGGTTGAGTCGACCGAGCGCAGTCGCGATCTCGAGCAGCTCATTTGGGTCTGTTACCTGCCGATCGATGAGGGCGCCGGTATAACCAGGTCGTTTGAGTGCGGGAAACGCCCTGATGCTGCTGACTCGCACGCGCGAGTCCGGGTCGTGGAAGCCCGCTATCAAGGGGACAACGGCATTGACGTATTCGGCCGCCCCGAGCGCACGCGCGGCATTCGCCCGCACGTTGGGATCGGGATCGTGCAGCAACAGCTCCCGCGCTTTTTCACTGCCGTCTTTAGAACGCATTCGTGCGAGCGTGTTTAAGGCGTCTGCGCGAACGCGCACGTCAGAACAATCGAGAAACTTCACCAGCGTTGGTCCGACGTCCGCCGGTCGAGATCGCAACGCCGCCGTGAGGCCAAGCAACATCGTTAACCGGTCTGAAGCGGAAAGTGGTTGCGCCGAGATCTTCTGGGCTTCGACTTCGAGCGCCTCACGAACAACCGGGCCGAACTCGCGTTGACGCGCTTGCTGCTCCGCCGGCGACGTCGCCGCGGCAACAATCTTTCCCAGCGCCTCCAACGCCCGCGCGCGCAGTTCGCCGCGCTCATTACTCTTAACGATTGCGACGAGCGCGTCCGCACCCGCCAGCGACTCGACTTCACCAAGCGCAAACGCTGCCATCGCGCGCACATCCGCGTTCGAATCTTTCAAAAGAGCGACAAGCGGCGCAACCGCGCCTTCATCACCGATTCGTCCGGCCGCGAGCGCCGCGCGCTTGCGCACCGCCGCATCTCGATGCGTCAACAGCCCGCGCAACTCATCATCCCAACCTCGCTCATCTTCCGCCTGCGTGATCCGCATCAATATCGGCAGCGGCACTTGCGCGCTACCAACAACCGCAGCACTCAGCATCGCGGCGAGGCCATAAAGCACAATCAAGACGGCTTTTCTC
>DASXXL010000370.1:0-1507 GCA_036503085.1 Pyrinomonadaceae bacterium
GCACGTGCACCAGCACACTCACGGCGGTTTGTCACACACGCACGTACACTTCCACGAGCACGAAACCAGGCACAACCGGAGCGCAAAGTCGCAACACTCACATCGTGTTTCGCACATCGGCTGGAAGCCCGTGATGGTCGGCATGATGCACGGGCTCGCCGGCTCCGGCGCGTTGACGCTGCTCGTGCTCACGCAGATCAGTTCGGCGTGGGTGGGCCTGTTGTATGTGTTGACGTTTGGGTTCGGCTCGATCGCCGGCATGCTTTTGATGTCGGGACTGATCGGTCTGCCGTTCGCGCTCACCTCCCGTAAACTGACCCACGCTCATCAGGGACTACAAACGGTCGCCGCGATCCTCAGCATCTGCTTCGGAATTTGGTACGCTTACAAGGTCGGCGCCGCCGTGCTGCCGTTCTGAGCGGAGAAGTTGAACCGATGGCCCAAACAAGTCTGAGCATTAATCTGAACAAGGTTGCGTTGTTGCGAAACTCGCGCGACATCGGTGTGCCGAATCTGATCGACGCCGCGCGCGTCGTGATCGACAACGGCGCTAATGGTCTAACACTTCATCCACGCGCCGACGCGCGACACGCTACGCTCGATGATGTGCTCGCTGTTGCTGATATACCAGAGGTCAAGAGCGGGGCGACTGAGTTCAACATCGAAGGCGATCTGCGGCCTGAATTGTTAAGGCTCGCCAAAGCCGTCAAAGCCACGCAGTTTACGGTGGTGCCGGTAACGCCCGGTGAGTTGACGTCGCGACGCGGTTGGCGTGCTTACGACGATCAAGATGCGCTCGTGAAAACTGTCGAACTTTTTCGTGGTGTTAGCCGCGTCAGTGTCTTCTGCGACGCCGCGGAAGCGTCTGTTCGTCTGGCGGCCGATGCAGGTGTGGATGCGGTGGAGTTCTACACTGGTGATTATGCGCTCACGTTCGATACTCCTGACGGCGACGAGTTTCTCGCCGAACTCGAACAAGCGGCAACTCTAGCGCGCAGTCTGGGCTTGCGCGTTCACGCCGGCCACGACTTAACAACAGAGAACCTTCCCCCTTTGCTCCAGCGCATCCGTCCCGACGAGCTTTCCATCGGCCACGCAATCATCTCCGAGAGTCTCTTTAAGGGACTGGCCCAAGTCGTGCGCGAGTACGTCGCGTGCGTAAAGAACAATTAGCGCATCAAGTGTTGAGCAGCCGGCGAACGTGGGTGGTGATTGGTGTTGCCATCCTCATCTTGTTAGCGGTGTGGCTTGTGCTGGCGCGCAATTGTCCGAGTGCGGGGATCGCTCTTACCAGTCGTGCTCGCCGGCTTCACCGTTTGAAAAACAGGACTGCGCTGCCACACGGTGCTGACTTCGATTCGCGAGTCACGCTCGCTGCGTTGCTCGAGCGTGGCAACGATACGCAGCGCTGGTCAACCGAGCGCGCGGCGAGAATTCAGGGTGAGGTGATCGACGTCGCTTATGCGCGTCCGGAAGCGACTAACTGTTTCAGTCCTTGCCGCCGCGA
>DASXXL010000371.1:0-4624 GCA_036503085.1 Pyrinomonadaceae bacterium
ACGCTTATCGCAGCCATCGTGATTCCGGTGTTATTCGCACTCTCGCCACGACACGATCCACTCAGTCTCTCCGAACGGGGCCGCATGAACTATGTCTACGCGGCCGAGGTGATGCTCGCGTTGTTGTTTCTGCATATTCGCCTGACACTGCCATGGCTGTTCACCGGCTTCATCGAACGCTACTGGCCGCTGGCCGTAATGGCGATTGCTTATCTCGGCGTGGTGACGAGCGAATCGCTCCGTCGCCGCAAACTGCTGGTCCTGGCCCAACCACTCGAACGCACCGGCGTGTTTCTGCCGTTGTTGCCCGTGCTCGGATTCTGGCTCGCGTCGTCAGACGTGGATTTCTCGTTGCTGCTGTTTGTGATTGGCGGGCTCTACGGATTGCTTTCGATCCTGCGGCGCTCGTTTGGTTTCGGCGTGCTCGCCGCGGTCGCGGGAAACGGCGGTCTCTGGTACATACTCCACCGCACGGACAACTACCAGTTTCTGCAGCATCCGCAGTTGTGGCTGATTCCGATCGCGCTCTCCGCACTGCTCGCGGCTTATCTCAACGAGGAAAATCTGAGCGACGATCAGATGGCAGGCGTTCGGTATCTCTCACTCGTAACGATCTACGTCTCATCAACGGCCGACATCTTCATCAACGGCGTCGCCAACTCGCCGTGGTTGCCGCTCGTGCTCGGTTCGTTCTCGCTCGCTGGCGTGTTTGCCGGAATTATCTTTCGCATCCGCGGCCTGCTGCTGCTGGGCGCGGTGTTCCTGCTGCTGTCGATCATCACGATGATCTGGTATGCGTCAGCAAATCTCGGCTGGACGTGGCTCTGGTACGTCGCGGGAATTGTGACGGGCGCGACGATCATCTTCATGTTCGCGGTCTTCGAAAAGAAGCGCAGCGAAGTGCTGCGCCTCGTCGAAGGTTTGAAAGAGTGGGAAAGGTAAAGGCCATCCACAGATTACGCAGAATCTGTGTAATCTGTGGATGGATTTACTTGTCAGCGAGTTTGCGGCCAGCGTTCAGGTTGTCCCAGTTCAAAATCGCGTTGAACACGAGGAAGTAACTGCCTTTCGTCTGCCCGCGCCAGAACGGGTTCGTCGAAAACAGGATCACGTGGCCGATGCCTGAAGGCACGTCGACAATCGCGGCGTGTTGCGCGATCTCGTCGCCGCCGTCGAGCAATCCGGAGACGAAGAGGTCGCGGCTGTCGGCGTAGCGCAGCACGACGCGCGGGCGCTGGTTCGGCGGAATCAAACCAACCGCATTGCGCCGTTGCTCCTCAGTCACCGGCGGTGCTTCCCACACGTCAACCCGCGGCGGCGGTTCGGGCATCTCCGTCGGCGGACGACCCTGCGGCACGTCCGGATCGTCCGGACCACCGCGTCCGGTGGCCCGCGGTTGATTGCGTGGTCCACGTCCACCGACGCCGTTGTTGAGGTTATAGATCGGACCGTTGAAGCAATACATCGCGAGCGAGTCGCCGTAGCCGTAAGCGATCGGGCTCGCTCCATCGACGGTCTTCAGGCGCAGGATATCGCCGATCGCACGCAGGCGTTGCGAACGCGTCGCGCTCACACCCTGAGTGAAACCATAGTTGACGGCAAAGTCCGACGTATCGTCGACAGTAATGAACACGCCGCCGTCCTTCACGAACTTTTGCAGATTCTGCAAGCCGGTCCAACCGAGGCCCGGGCGCATGTCGTCAGTCTGATCGATAGCGCCGAGGTTCGGTGTGAGCTGTGTCTTCTTCCACGGTAACGGATTGCCGTACATCGGCACGCCGTTGATGATCTGCTGCGCGCCGCGTCCGACCGGCGCAAAGAGAATCACGTCGTACTTGCTCTTCAGGTTCGGCTCGCGCGACACGTCCTGCGTGCTGATGTAAGTGAACGGCACCTGCAACTGATCGAGCCCGATGCGGTACCAGCCTTCGTCCTGCGTGTTCAGCCACGTGTGCATCAGCGCGATGCGCGCGGCGCGCAGCGGATGCGTCCTCACTGGCGGCGCATCGTTGACGGCGTAGACCTGAACGCCGAGTTCGTTGCCGACGCGTCGCAGCTCATCGCCGTTGGCGCGGCGAATGATGAACGAACCGCGATTGAACTTGTGTCCTCCGGCTTCGAACGGCTCTTCCGCCGCTTCCATCTCAACGTCTTTCAGCCGATTACGAAACGTCATGAGCGCGTTGTCGGCGTTGTGGTTTACGACAAACACTGAACCCGCATTTTCCACGCCGCCCGCCGAACGCACCTCGCCCGTCACGCGTTCCATCGGCGCGGTCAACACTTTCGTATCGACGACGCGAACGACTTCGACGTTCGCAAGCTCGCCCATGGTCCAGGCAGTGTCGTCGTAGATGTCCGTTTGCGGATCGTTCGGCGCCCAATATTGATAGTCGAGCAGAGCGTCGGCGATGCGACTGTATGGCTGGTCCATGCGGACGATGTAACTGCCCGCCGGGAACGTGCGGTCCTCGGCTTTCGGAGCCGGAGATGCTGATGGGCGCGGATTGGGAGCGGGTTTTTTCTTTACAGAAACGGTGAACGGCGCGGTCGCGCGGTTGATCTCGACGCCCTGCGCTTGTAGCGTGCGCAACAACTCCGCCTGATTACCCGCGCGCACTTCATCACCGGGCAACACGTACGCAGCCGGACCTTCATTCTTCGGTTTGTCGATCGAGCGTTTGCTCTTCAAATAGAAATTTTTCAGAAACAGTTTGCTGTTGTTGCCGAAGTAATAGAGCGACGTGAGCAACGCGCTCTGCTCGTAGTTGTTGTTGTTTCGCTGCGACCACTTCGCTTTCGGCAACGGCGGATTCTGCTTGTACCACGTTCGTTGATACTCACTCGGCGACAACGTGCGCTCGAGCGTGTCGGCGCCGCCGTTGCCAAACGTTTCGTAGAGACGACTGATGCCGTTGTGCGTCGCCGCGATGAACATCAGGTAGCCCGGCGACCACGTGTCGAAGTTGCCGTGCGCAAACACGCCGGGCATCCCAAACTTCGTCATCTCCGAAACGTTGTTCCAACCGATCATCTGCCACTCGTCGGTCAGAATCGGATCGACCCACGCGTTGTACGGACCATCACCGATCGTGTTGTCGTACAGATACGGAACTGACTCGTGTAGATCGTGCAGCACTTGCGGCTTCCACGCGATGTACGTGTTCATGATGTTGCGCGTCAGCTTCAACGACAGTCCAATCGCGTCGCGGTTGTTGTCGTGTGCGACGTAATGGCCCCAGTAAATTAACTGGGGCCAGTTTTCGTTCGGGTGCGCGAGGTGCCAGTTGTAAACGTCGACCATGCGATTGCGGCCGTCCACTTCCACTACCGGCGTGATCAAAGTCAGCACGTTCTCGCGAATGAATTTAATGTAAGGACTGTTGTCGACGACCAGACGATAAGCGAGCTCCATCAACGCGGTCGGTGCGCCCGTTTCGGGCGAGTGAATCGTGCCGGTGATGTAGTAAACGGGAAACGACGCGGCGACGAGGCGATCCGCCTCGGCGTCATCGAAGTTGATCGTGCGCGGATCGGCGAGTTTCGTCAGCCGCGCGCGATTTTCTTCGAGTTTGCTGAGTAACTGTTCTGAGCCGACCGCGACGGCGATCATCTCGCGTCCTTCTTCAGTCGTGCCGATCGAGTAAACCTTCACGCGACCCGGCCGCGCGCGCTCGAGCATGCGCATGTACTTGTAAACATCTTCCGCGTAAGGCAGTTTGCCGGGCGCGCCCGCGACGTCGCCGAGCACGGCTTTCGGCGTCGGCACGTCGGAAGAAGCAGGCAAGTAATCGGTCAGAGGCGAGTTGAAATAGGGCGCGGTTGTATACTCGCGAATCTGGTTCGTGTACTCCTGATCGATGGGCTGATTGGGATCGCGGCCGGGTTTGATTTGCGCCTCGGCGATGCCGGCGGCGGTAGCGAGACAGAGAACGGCGAAAAATAGCGACCGTAAGGGGCGCGAAAGACTCATATTAGTTTTCCTCGGGAAGGCGTTAAGCTCTCCACGGCTTTTAAGCTATTGGGAACCGCGAAGTCAACCGTGTAATCTGTTGGTGGATGTCTGAAGAAATAAAGAAAAGCAAAGCGGCGGGCGGCATGCCGGCGATCATCGCGAGCTTCAAGGCTCTGAGTTCCGAGATGGGGCTTGTGCGCGGCGCGCGCACGATGCTGAAAGTGAATCAGCCCGGCGGCGTCGATTGTCCCGGTTGCGCGTGGCCGGAGCCCGACGGCGAACGTTCGCATTTCGAGTTTTGCGAAAACGGCGCGAAGCACGTTGCTGATGAAGCGACGACGAAACGCGTCACGCCGGAGTTTTTCGTGCAGTGGAGCGTCGCCGATCTCGCCGCGCAATCCGATGAATGGCTGAACGCACAGGGACGGATCACGCAGCCGATGTTGCTGCAACGCGACGCGACGCATTACGAACCCATCTCGTGGGACAACGCTTTCGAACTGATCGCGGCGGAGCTCAACTCGTTGAACTATCCCGACCAGGCAATCTTCTACACGTCGGGGCGCGCGAGTAACGAAGCGGCGTTTCTTTATCAATTGTTCGTGCGGCAGTTCGGCACGAACAACCTCCCCGATTGCTCGAACATGTGTCACGAGTCGAGCGGCACCG
>DASXXL010000372.1:0-1879 GCA_036503085.1 Pyrinomonadaceae bacterium
AATCGACGACAATCCTGACGGCGACCTCATCTTCAACCACTATCTCCGGGTCAAGGTTTTTACGGACCGCGGCCGCGAATCGCAGAGCAAGATCGACCTGCCGTTCGGCAAGCTTTACGGCGGCGAAGTGAAGATCAACGACATCGCGTCACGGACCATCAAGCCGGACGGTTCGATCGTGGAACTGAACAAAAAGGATATTTTCGAACGGACCATCGTGAAAGCGAGTGGTTTGAAAATGAAAGCCAAGTCGTTCGCGATGCCAGCGGTCGAACCGGGCTGCATCATCGAGTATCGCTGGCGCGAAGTGCGGGTCAGACAGGACGCGCATTATCTGCGCCTACAATTCCAGCGCGACATTCCGGTGCAGCGCGTGGAGTATCTCGTCAAACCGTTTCCTTACGAAGGTCTGAGCTTCCAATCGATCATGCTGCACGGCAAGACGACGCCCTGGACCAAGGCCAAGAATGGGTTCTACAGCACGGTGATGACCGATGTGCCCGCCGTGCCTGACGAAGCGCGCATGCCGCCTGAAGACCAGGTGAAAATGTGGATGCTCGTTTTCTACGCCGCCGGTGACAACCGCCCCGATCCGCAAAAGTATTGGAACGAACTGGGCAAGCGGGTTTACGAGGAAACGAAGTCGTTCATCAAGCCGAACGACGAAGTGAAGAAAACAGCCGCATCGCTCGTCGCTGATGCGAAAACTGATGACGAGAAGCTCGCTAAGTTGTTCGACTTTTGCCGCACTAAGATCAAGAACGCGAGCGACGATGCGTCTGGTCTCACCGCTGAAGAACGCGCCAAGGTCAAAGACAACAAGACTCCTTCCGACACTTTGAAGCGCGGCATCGGTAGCTCCCTCGATATCGACCTCCTCTTCGCCGCCCTCGCCAGCGCTTCCGGGTTCGACGCTCGCATCGCCCTCTCGCCGGATCGCGGCGACTTCTTTTTCGACAAAGGGATGCCGAACGCCTACTTCCTCGAGCCGCGGAACATCGGCGTAAACGTCGGCGGCACGTGGAAGTTTTTCGATCCGGGTTGGAACTACATTCCGTTCGGCATGTTGCGCTGGCAGGAAGAAGGCGAACAGTCGCTTATTACCGATCCGAAACAACCGGTTTGGGTGAACACGCCAATGTCGGTTCCCGAGAAGTCGAAGATCCAACGCCGCGCCAAGCTGAAGTTGCTGGACGACGGCACGCTGGAGGGCGATCTCACCGTCGAGTATTCGGGGCACTTCGCAATCGAACGCAAAGAAGAGCTCGACGACGAATCTGAAGCTGCGCGCGAAGACAGTCTCAAGGAAGAGCTCAAAGATCAGATGAGCGCGGCCGAGATCACAAACATCAAGATCCAGAACGTTACGGATCCGGTTAACCCGCTGATCTATTCCTATCACGTGCGTTTTCCGGGTTATGCGCAGCGCACGGGCAAGCGTTTGTTCTTCCAACCGGCATTTTTCCAACACGGCGTCGCGCCAATCTTTGCCACCGCGTCTCGGAAAAATCCGGTCTATTTCCACTACCCGTGGGCTGAAGACGATCACGTCGAGATTGAACTGCCGTCCGGTTATGCGCTCGACAATGCCGATGCGCCTGCGCCGTTTGGCAGCGCTCCGATTTCGGAGTACAAGCCGCGCTTGTCAGTGACTGCCGACGGCAAGACGCTGGTCTACACGCGCAATTTCTTCTTCGGCGGCGGCGGCAACGTGCTGTTTCCGGTTGATAGTTATACGCAGCTCAAGACCTACTTTGACGAACTACACAAGCAGGACAATCACAACCTGGCGTTGAAACAGAGTGCGGCGACAGCCTCAAACTGAGCCACGCAACGAAGAGGTGAAGAAGTTATGAAGTCATTACTTATTACTGTTGTC
>DASXXL010000373.1:0-4586 GCA_036503085.1 Pyrinomonadaceae bacterium
AGGAAATTGATTGAGTCGTGGCACGCGCCGCATGAGCGCGATTGTGAGGCGCGAGGCGGCGAAGGTCAATTACGCCGCGACCTGCTTTTGTCTGGTCACCGATCAAAAGTTCCGCGACGAAGCCAACACATTTTGATGAAACTAAAGCGTAGTTTCTCCTTTAAAAGACTCAGACTCGCTTTACAGACCGCGCGCTTTTGGGGGAAGACCATGAGGGTAGAAAATCAGACTAGATTTAACGAGTGGCTGCTGGGCTCAACGATTCTGTGCCAGTCGTGCGGTTGTCTTTGGTTGGTGCCTGCGGCCCAACACGAAGACCGGTACACTTGCCGGCAATGCGGCAGCGACGTGACGAACAAAGCCACCGCCCGGCGCGATACGAAAAACAAGACGGCAAATACACGCTGATAATGAGCGACCCTCACCAGTCATTTAGCGATTGACTATTCATCCTCTGCGGTTTACGTTCTCCTGCGTCTTCTGCGCTGCCCCTGTGCGTTTGGGCATCCAATTAGCCCGTTTGACGCTCAAAGTTTTTCTCCCAACTCTAGTCTTGAGGACCACTTGATGAAATTAAGAAGCTTCTTTGCTGCGCTCCTGCTGGCGCTCTTCAGTTTTCAAACACTCAGTATCAATGCGTTTGCCGACGAAGGCATGTGGCCGTTCAACAACGTCCCACGAGCCGAGATCAAAAAGAAATATGGATTCGACGTCACCGACGAATGGCTCAATAAAGTTCGCCTCGCGTCGGTGCGTTTCAATAACGGCGGCTCTGGTTCGTTCGTTTCGCCGAACGGCCTGGTGCTGACCAACTATCACATCGTTGAAGACATCGTCGGTGAAGTGAGCACGCCGGAGAAGGATCTCGCGAAAGAAGGTTTTCTCGCTCGCACGCAAGCCGAAGAGATCAAGGTGCCGAGTCTCGAGTTGAATCAGTTGATGAGTATCGAAGACGTCACTGCTCGCGTGAACGGCGCAGTGAAGACCGGGGCCACGGATGCAGAGGCATTCGCGGCGCGCCGCGCTGAGATCTCCGCGATCGAAGCGGAGTCGACAAAGGCCACCGGCCTGCGTTCCGACGTCATTACGCTTTACCAGGGCGGTCAATACAATCTCTATCGTTACAAGAAGTACACCGATATTCGTCTGGTGTTCGTGCCGGAGTTTCAGGCGGCGTTCTTCGGTGGTGATCCCGACAACTTCAACTACCCGCGCTTCAACATCGACATGTCGCTGGTGCGCGTTTACGAAAACGACAAGCCGGTGCATCCTGAGAGTTACTTCAAGTGGTCCACCGCGGGCGCGAAAGACGGAAGTCTGACTTTCGTGACGGGCAATCCGGGTTCGACTTCGCGTCTCGACACAGTTGCACACCTGGAAGAGTTGCGCGACACGAGCATCCCGATTCTCATTCGGCTGCTCGAGCGGCGCGAAGCAGTGCTCCAGAAGTACATGGCCATGGGCGAGGAGCAAACGCGCCAGGCGCAAAACGAGCTGAACAGCGTGCAGAACGCGTTGAAGGTTTATCGCGGCCAGCTCGCCGGGTTGAAGGACCCAGCGTTGATGGCGCGCAAGATGAAAGAGGAAGAAGCGCTGCGCAAGTCGATTGCGGCAAATCCGGAACGCGAGAAGATCTATGGCGACGCGTGGGACCAGATTGCCAAGGCGCACAAGACGTATCCGACTTACATTCGCGAGCGGCGCATCTTCGATCAGGCCGGGGGATTCAATAGCGTGCTATTCGGTTTTGCGCGCGGGTTGGTCCGTCTCGCCGAGGAGAATGAGAAGCCGAACGCGCAGCGTCTGCCTGAGTACACCGACGCCAGGCGTGCTTCGCTCGAGCTTGCGCTTTATTCACCGGCGCCGATCCACGAAGACTTCGAGAAGTTGAAAATGGCTGACTCGCTCGGTTTCATGGTCGAACTGCTCGGCGCGAATGATCCGCTCGTGAAGCAAGTGCTCAACGGCAAGACGCCGGAAGCACGAGCCGATGAGTTGATCAGCGGTACGAAGCTCGACGATCCGGCTTATCGCAAACAGGTCGCGGCCGGCGGCAAGAAGGCGATTGAAGAGTCAACCGATCCGATGATCGTCGTCGCGCGGCTTATTGATCCGAAAGCGCGCGAAGTGCGCAAACGTTACGAAAGCGAAGTGACGGGTGTTGAGCGTGCGAACTACGTGAAGATCGCCCGGGCGTTGTTTGAGATCGAAGGCACGAAGATGTATCCGGACGCGACCTTCACGCCGCGTCTCTCGTACGGCACGGTTGCGGGTTACATGGAGAATGGTAAGAAGATTCCGCCGTTCACCACGCTCGGCGGATTGTTCGCGCGTTCCGACGCGCACAAACGGGAGTTTCCGTATAACCTGCCGCAGCGTTGGTACGACAAGAAGTCGGCGCTCGATCTGAGCACGCCGTTCAACTTCGTCACGACGAACGACATCACCGGCGGTAACTCCGGTTCGCCGACAATCAATCAGAACGCCGAACTCGTCGGACTGATCTTCGACGGCAATATTCAATCAATCGTCGGTGACTTCATGTACGACCCCTCAGTGAATCGCGCGATTTCGGTCGACTCGCGAGGAATGCTGGAAATCTTGAAGAAGGTTTTCAACGCGAACGAACTCGTCGCCGAACTGACCAGTCAAGCAGCGACGACACGCGCGGCAGGGCGCTAAGCCTTTTCGAGGCCGGCGTATTTTTCGACGAGCTTCTTTTGACCATAACCGGGAAAGCTCACTGTTAACTTGGTTGATTCTCCGGCGCCCTCACGCCGGAGAACCAGACCGCGGCCGTACTTCGAATGTCTCACGTAAGAACCCGGCACAAACTCACCGGCGCTCGCTGCAGACGATGAACTCCCGGCGCTCGACGATGGCTTCGCCGCGCCCGGTGACGGTTTCGCGCTGGAAGATCTCGAGCCGCCAAAACCTTCATCCTTCGGTTTGACTTCGCCCAATTGCCGGCTGCGTTGCTTGAAGAACTCCGCGATCGAATCGACACTGTCGTAAGTCTTGCCCATGTATTTCTTCTTCTCTTTGCGATACTCGCCCTGTTCGTAATCGATCTCCGACGAACCGCGCGCGAACGAAAGCCACGACTTCCCGAGACTCAGATCCTCAAGCATGTCGATCGGCATCTCGTTCAAAAACTGCGACGGCTCGGAAGCGAGCTCTTCACCATAAACGCGCCGCTTCATCGCGTGCGTCACGTAAAGAAAACGCTCCGCGCGCGTCATTGCGACGTAAGCGAGACGGCGTTCTTCTTCGAGCTCCGCCGGATCCGTGGCTGAGCGCGAGTGCGGAAACAGACCGTCTTCGAGTCCAACGATAAAGACGAGCGGAAACTCGAGTCCCTTCGCGGAGTGAATCGTCATCAACGTAACCGGCGCGTCGCGTTTGTACTGGTCCTGATCGGAAACGAGCGCCGAGTGATCGATAAACTCGCGCAAACCTTCAAGACCCTGATCGTCGTAATCAACGGCGGCGTTGACGAGTTCCTGCAAGTTCTCGAGACGGCCTTCGGCTTCGTCAGTATTTTCCGCGCGCAGCCACGCTTCGTAACCCGTGTCAAGAATCGCGGCGCGGACGACGTCAGACACAGGCGAACCACTCGCGATCAGCTCGAGCGGCGGTGTGTCTGAATCGACGGTGCCCGCCATTTCAGCGAGACGAAGCACGATCCCGCGAAAACTTCGCAACGCACTCACCGCGCGCGTGCCGAGGTTCTCGGGTTTCTGAATGATCTGTCCGATCGTTTCCCACGGTGAGAGCTCGTCAGCTTTCGCACGTCGCTCGATCTCGTCGAGCGTTTGTTTGCCGATGCCGCGCGGCGGACTGTTGATGACGCGTTGCAACGCGATCGTGTCGTTTGGGTTCAACGCGAGCTTCAAATACGCGATGATGTCGCGCACTTCCATCCGTTCATAAAACGAGAAGCCGCCGATGATGTTGTAAGCGAGCGTGGCGCGCCGCATCGCTTCTTCAAACACACGCGACTGCGAGTTGGTGCGATACAAAACTGCCGCACGCAGGTCCGCTTCCTTGCGGCGGTGTTCTAGAATTTTTCCCGCGACCCAGCGCGCTTCGGCTTCGGCGTCGAGCGCCTGGTAATAACCAACGCGGCCGCCGCGCGGGTTCGAAGTCCAGAGGTTCTTGCCCTTGCGTTGGAGATTGTTTTTCACCACCGCGCCGGCAACGTCGAGAATCGTTTGCGTCGAGCGATAGTTCTGCTCGAGACGAATGGTCTTCGTGTTCGGGAAATGCTTTTCGAAGTTGAGAATGTTGCTGATGTCCGCGCCGCGCCACTTGTAGATCGACTGGTCCTCGTCGCCGACCACGCAGATGTTCTGTTGTTTCTCGGTCAGCAAACTGATCAGCGCGAATTGCAGTGAGTTTGTGTCCTGATACTCGTCGACGAGGATGTAGCGAAACTTGTTGTTGTACTTCTCTCTGATTTCGGCGACGTCTCTGAGCAGGCGCACGGTCTTAATCAGCAGGTCGTCGAAATCGAGCGCGTTGTTCGCGTGCAACCGGTCTTCGTACATCTTGTAGACACGCGCCATCGCCGCGCGACGCTCGTC
>DASXXL010000374.1:0-9490 GCA_036503085.1 Pyrinomonadaceae bacterium
CGCTTCGTCGTTTTATCGGTGACTTCCCAAACGCGAATGTCGGGATGGGCCACCGGCACGTTCGTCACCGGCGTGAACTGGAAGTTGAAGAGCTCGCCCGCGACCCAGAAGATTCCCTCGCGCAACTTCTCGAGCTGCAAGTAAGGTTTGACTTCGTTCTGGTCCAGGTCGAATTTTGCCTTGCGGACTTTCTCCATGTAATAGCGATAGTCCCACGGCTCGATCTTGATCTTCGCGCCTTCCTTGTCGGCGAGCGCCTGCATGTCGGCGACTTCTTCATGCACGCGCGCGACCGCGGGCTTCCAAACTGCTTCCATCAACTCCATCGCGCGTTCGGGAGTTTTGGCCATCGAGTTTTCGAGCCGCCAATGCGCGTGCGTCGGATAGCCGAGTAACTTCGCGCGTTCGGCGCGGAGTTGCAGAATGTCGGTGATGATCGCGTTGTTGTCGTGTTCGTCGCCGTTGTCGCCGCGGTTCACAAACATGCGCCACGCTTTCTCGCGCAGGTCGCGGCGGTCCGAGTAAGTCAGAAACGGATCGATCGACGAACGCGTGTTCATGATCACCCACGTGCCCGGCTGTTTCTTCTGTTCCGCGGCCGCGGCGGCTGCATCGCGCACCGACTGCGGCAGTCCGGCGAGCTCGTCCTCGCTCTTGAGCACGATGAACTGGTTGTTCTCTTCGGCGAGCACGTTTTGGCTGAACTTAGTGAAGAGACCGGCGAGCTGTTGATTGATCTCGGAGAGACGCTTCTTCGCTTCGGGAGACAGGCGCGCGCCGGCGCGCACGAAGTTCGTGTAATAGAGCCAGGTGAGCCGCTGCTGTTCGGGGTTCAAACGCGACTTCGCGGGCGAGTTGTAAACGGCCTCGATGCGTTTGAAGAGCGCTTCGTTCTGCGTGATCTGATCGTTGAAAGCGGCGAGGCGTGGCGCCATCTCGCGTTGCACGACCTGAAATTCGGGACTGGCCATCGTGCCCGACCAGATGCCGTACAACGTGGTCACACGATCGAGCGTGTGGCCGGTGCGTTCGAGCGCAGCGATCGTGTTTTCGAAATCGGGCGCAGCGGGATTCTTGGCGATGCGATCCGTTTCAGCGAGCTGCTCGGTCATCGCGGCTTCGAGCGCCGGTTTGAAGAGCGCGATCTGCACGCGATCGAACGGTGGCACACCGCCGTACGGCCCTTCCCACTTCGCGAGCAGCGGGTTTTCAGTTTCGTTCGTCATTGCGTGGTTGGTCGTCGTCAGGTTCGAAGCGATCATGATGGTGACAGCGAACAGCAAAGTAATCGTTAAGCGCATGGTGATTCCTATTCGTTTTTAGTAGGGGCAATGGCGGCAGCCGCTGCCGCAGCAGTAGCCGCGCCGGCGCAGGTAGCTCTCGGTGAAAACAAAGGCGCCGCGTTCCATATAGTAGTCTTTTTCGGGTTCGAGTGCGCCCTGGAGCAAGGCGATATCGACGGGTTGAAACGCGTTGGCGAATTCGCGCGGGAGGGGTTCGCCGGCGAAGAGTTCGGGGTGAATCAGACGCGCGAGGAGTTCCGCGCCTTCGACGACACGCGGGCCGGGACGTGCGAAGTATGAGTTTGCGTCGACGGCGTAGACGCGATTGTTCTTTACGGCTGACAACTCGAAGAAGCGATGTGGGGATCCGGCGGCGTAACGGCCAAACACGTCCCAGATCTGTTTCATCGTCTGTTGGAGATTGAAGCCGCACGGCATGATGACGAGCACTTCGGGGTTCCACGCCACGATGTCGTCCCACGAGACACGCACCGACTCGCCGCGTTCGCGTCCTAATTCGTCGATACCGCCCGCGAGCTTCACGAGTTCCGGTACCCAATGCCCGCTCGCGTAAACGGGATCGAGCCACTCCATGCAGAACACACGCGGACGTTCGCTGGTTCTATCGAGTCGCTGACGCAATCGTGCAAGTCGTTCATCACAACTCGTGATCAGTCGTTCGGCTTCGGCGGTTCGTCCGGTCGCCGCGCCGAGTTCGCGCACGTTGTCAAAGATCTCGCTGAGTGATTGTGGCGTCAGCCACAGGATTTGCGGTGTGTGCGGCAGCGCTTTGAGCACTTGCGACACCTCGTTTCCTGACGGCGCGCAAACCTGACAGAGATCTTGTGTAAGGATCAGATCTGGTGCGAGGCTTCGTAACAAGGTTTCGTCGATCTGATAAAGACTCTGGCCTGAGCGCATACGTTCAGCCACCGCGCGATCGATCTCGCCCTGCGTCATCGTCTCGATCGGCAACGCGTTGCGCACGACGACGGGCTTGCTTTTGATCTCCGGTGGATAGTCGCACTCGTGCGTGATGCCGACGATGGAATCCGCCAGACCGAGCGCGCAGGCGATCTCGGTGGCGGACGGAAGGAAAGAAACGATGCGTTGCATTACCAATGCCTCACTGCTGAGTTTTCACTGGCGGGCCGAGAATTCGATCGACCTCGGCGCGTACCGCGTCGAGCTCCTTCTTCAGCACCGCGTAACGTTCGATCGCGTCGCGGCCGATCTTCTGGTCGACGTTCGCCGTCATGCTCGCGAGATACGTGATGTGCGCCTGCAGACCGGGTTTGCTGTAACGCACCGGTTCGCCAAGTATTTTGACCGAGAGTGTGCTCACCGCGCCTGCGTCCGGAAGTCCCGGCGGCGTCGAATCAGTTGCGACGCGCAGCTTGTTTTGGGCGTCGCGAATGCGCGCGACGAGTTGATTTACTTCAGTCACGAGTTCGCGCATGCGCATGTTGTGTTCGAACTGTTCCTGTAGATCTGCGAGCGTGACGCCGTCAGCCGCGACGCGCGGATCAATCAGCACGTTCAAAGGTTGAGTGAGTGTGATCGCGCCGGACTTCAAGCGAACCTGGTATTGACCGGGCGGCAGTGTGACGCCAGCCTGATTTCGCACGTCCCACGCAAAGCGATTCAGTCCTGCAACCTTCGTGACGCGCGGCGGCGGCGTCGCACGTCGCGCGGGTCCTGCGTCGGGATCTGATTCACCTCCGCCGGCGCCACCCGCGCCACCAGCGGTGGCACCACCCGGACTCTGATTCCCACGACCGCGCAACGCCGGTGCGTCGCTGTTGTACGAGTTGAGCACTACTCCCTTGCTATCGAGGATCTCGATCTCCACCGGCTTCACCGGAACCGACGGCAGGTAATAATCAATCACTGGCCCAAGCACCGTCGGACTAACGCGCGTGCGATAACCATCGCGCGGCTTGAAAAGCACGATCTCCGACAGTTGCGACTGCGCAGAGACTTGATGCAGCGAACTCACGTTATCCAAGATCCAAATCGCGCGTCCCTGCGTCGAAACGATCAGATCCTTGTGATGCACCTTAATGTCCGTCACCGGCATTTGCGGCAGGTTCAACTGAAACGACTGCCAATGCGCGCCGTTGTCGAACGAGACGAACATCCCAAACTCCGTGCCCGCATAAAGCAGCCCTTCGCGATCGGGATCTTCACGCACGACGCGCGTGGGCCAATCGGCGGGAATGCCGTTCTTGCCGTCAGTCAAACGCGTCCACGTCTTACCATAATCGTCCGTTCGATACAGGTAAGGCTGATAGTCGCCGAGCAGCCAGCGATACACAGCGTAATACGCGGAGCCCTTGCGATGCGGCGACGCTTCGATGTATTGCACGCGCCCGCCCGGCGGCAAATCCTTCGGCGTGACGTTCGTCCAATTCTTACCGTTGTCGCGCGTGACGTAGAACGGACCATCGTTCGCGCCGGTCCAGATCACGCCCTGCTCGAGCGGCGACTCCGCGATTGCATACAACGTGCTGTAAAACTCTTCGCCCGTAATGTCGCGCGTAATCGGTTCGCCACTCGCGCCCTGGCAACAATCAGGATGCGCCGTCAGATCCGGCGAGATCCTTTCCCACGTCACACCCTTGTCGCGCGTGCGATGCAGGTATTGCGAGCCGTAATAAAGCACATCGGGGTCGTGCGGCGAGGTGGCCATCGGCGAGACGCGCTGCATGCGATAGATCAGGTCGCTCGCGGGATTGCCGTACAACGACTGCGCGCCGATCCAGTAGTTCTTTTCCTGACCCGTCTTCAGATTCATCACGCCATACTGACCTTTGCAGGAACCATAGACGATGTCGGGATTCAGCGGGTGCGGCATGATTGGACCAGTCTCACAACCCGGGCCCGAACGCCAGTCGCTGAGGTTGTAAGGCTCGGCCTGACTCGAGATGATCAGCGTCGTGTTGTCCTGCTGTGCGCCGTAGATTTTGTACGGAAACTGATTGTCGAGCCACACGCCGTAGATCTCGGCGGTTGGCTGGTTCATCTGCGTGGACCACGTGCGGCCGCCGTCAATGGAAACGTTTGCGCCGCCGTCGTTCGACTGAATCATGAGCAGGCTGTTCTTGGGATTGATCCAGATGTCGTGATTGTCGCCGTGGGGCGTGCGGAACGGAGTGAACGTTTTGCCGCCGTCGACCGATTTGAAGAAGCCTTCAGCGCCCGCGTAAACCACGTCGGCGTTCGACGGATCGGCGCCGAGCGTCGTGTAGTAAAAGGGGCGTTGAATCAGCGACGGTTGCGAATTGATCAGAGACCACGTTCGTCCCTCATCGTCGGAGCGATACAGGCCGCCGCCGGGTTTCGCTTCGACGAGCGCGTAGATCCGATCCGGGAATGCGTTCGTCACGGCGAGATTAGCTTTGCCGATCAATGCACTTGGCAGGCCCGTGGCGATGTGGGTGAAGTGTTCGCCGCCGTCCGTACTTTTGTAGAAGCCGCCTTCGCGCGAGCCGCTGATGATCGTCCAAGGTTTGCGTTCGAGGCGCGACATCCACGCGTAGACGACGCCCGGATTGCCGGGTTGCAGCTCCACGTCCATTGCGCCGACCGTGTCGGAGATGAAGAGGACTTTGCGCCACGTTTGTCCGCCGTCAGTGGTCTTGAAGACGCCGCGTTCGCTGTTTGCTTTGAAGATGTCGCCTGTCGCCGAGACCCACACTATGTTTGGATTCGTGGGGTGAATACGCACCGCGCCGATCTGTCCGGCGTTGTAGAGACCGAGAAACTTCCACGTTTCGCCGCCGTCAGTTGATTTGTACACGCCGCGGCCGGTCGAAACGTTGCTGCGCACGCCGTCGGAACCCGTGCCGAGATAAATGACATTGGGGTCGGAATCCGCGACGGCGACACAGCCGGTCGAGCCGAGCGGGACTTTGCCGTCGGTGATCGGGGTCCAGGTTGCGCCGCTGTCGGTGGTGCGGAAGAGGCCGCCGCTCGCGACACCCATGTAGAAAGTCTTCGGCTGCGAAGGGACGCCGGTGACGGTGGTGACGCGGCCGCCGCGTGATGGTCCAACCAGGCGATAGCGCAGGTTGTTGAAGAAAGCGCTGTCGGGTGATTGCGCCTGAGATTGAGCCTGAGATTGAGCTTGGCCTGGAACAGTAGCCAAGAGCAGCATTAAGATGAGCCGAAGCATGAACGCCCCCAATCTGACATCTGTGAAATCTGTGGATTGTATTTTCGCACAAGCTATAGCCGAGAAGTATTTCGGTATTCAAGCGAGTGCGAGCGAGTTGCCGAGTGAGCGCGATCGAAATTTTTTGCTGACCACGCGTGGTGGGGAGAAGTTTGTGCTGAAGATCGCGAATGTGCGGGAGGAGCGGGCGGTGTTGGAGGCGCAGGATGCGATGATGAAGCATCTGGCGGAGCGCGTCTCGTTTTGTCCGCGTGTTTTGTTGTCGAGTTTGGGTGAGGAGATTGTTTTTGTTGAGGGAAGGTTCGTGCGAGTGTTGAGTTATTTGCCGGGAAAGCCGCTCGCTAGTGTTGAATTTCAGTCGCCGGAGTTGTTGCGTGATTTGGGAAGGAAGTTGGGGCGGTTCAGTCGTGCGTTGGTGGGGTTCGATCATCCTGCGGCGCACCGAGATTTCTACTGGGACTTAGCTCAGGGTGCTCGTATTGTTAGTGAGTTTGGAACACAGATAAAGACAGATTGGTTAAGGGATCTGGTCCTGAGTTATGAGAGTGTATCTGTGGAAAAACTATCTCGGAGTGTGATTCACGGGGATGTGAATGACTATAACGTGTTGGTGGATGGCGATGACGTTGTTGGGCTGATCGATTTTGGGGACATTGTTTACAGCTACACGGTTGGCGATCTTGCGATTGCGATCGCGTACGTTGTTTTAGGGAAAGATGATCCGTATGGGGCGGCGGCGCCGGTGATTGAAGGTTATGAAGAAGAGTTTTCGCTGACGGATGCGGAGCGCGATGCGCTGTGGCCGCTCGTGCGGTTGCGGCTGTGTATGAGCGTTTGCATCGCCGCGCACCAGCAGTCACAACAGCCGGAGAATGAATATTTGTGAGTTAGTCAGGCACTCATCGCAGAAACGTTACCGAGATTGTTGGCCACGGATTGACACGGATGACACAGACGAAGGAAGAGACGTTGGCGGCGCGGCGCAGGTTACTCGGAGGGAACCTGAGTGTCTCGTACCGTAAGCCGGTGAAGATCGTGCGGGGCGAGATGCAATATCTCTTCGACGACGAGGGACGTCGCTATCTCGACGCTTACAACAACGTCGCGCACGTCGGGCATTGTCATCCGCGCGTCGTTGCCGCAGGCGTCGAGCAGATGCGGATCTTGAACACAAACACGCGTTATCTTCACGATCTGATCGTCCGTTACGCCGAACGCCTCACGGCGACGCTGCCTGACGCGCTGAGTGTTTGTTACTTCGTTAACTCCGGCAGCGAGGCGAACGAGCTCGCGCTGCGTCTCGCACGCGCGCACACGAAAGCTCAGGACATGATCGTGCTCGATCATGCGTACCACGGAAACACGACCACGCTCGTCGATCTCAGCCCTTACAAACACGACGGACTTGGTGGCAACGGGCCACCGTCGTGGCTGCACAAGGTGCCACTGCCAACGAGCGGCGACGAAAACGTAATGCCTGTGTTGGAGGGATTAAAAGCAGAAGGAAAGGATCTGTGCGGATTCATCGCCGAGTCGATGCCGAGCGTTGCGGGACAGATCGTTCTGCCTGACGGTTACCTGAGACAAGTTTATGAAGCTGTCCGTGCGTCCGGCGGCGTTTGCATTGCTGATGAAGTGCAAACCGGTTACGGCCGCATCGGCAAACACTTCTGGGCCTTCGAACATTACGCTGTCGTGCCCGACATCGTCGTGCTCGGCAAACCCATCGGCAACGGCCATCCAATTGGCGCCGTGATCACTACAGCCGAGATCGCGCGCTCGTTCAATAATGGCATGGAGTTCTTCAGCACGTTCGGCGGCAACACCGTCTCGTGCGCCATCGGCCTCGCGGTCCTCGACGTGGTCCAGGAAGAGAACCTGCAACAGCACGCGCTGAACGTCGGAACTTATCTGATAGATCGTTTGCGGGACTTGCAAACGCGTCACGAACAGATCCGTGAAATCCGTGGCTCAGGTTTTTTCATCGGGGTCGAACTCATAACCGGTAGCGCCGCCGACAACATCGTCAACTACATGCGCGAACAGGGCGTTCTCCTCGGCACTGAAGGACCACACCACAACGTGCTGAAGATCCGCCCGCCGATGCCGTTCTCAATGCAGGATGCTGATTTACTGCTCGGTGAACTCGCTGGCGCGATTGAGCAGGAAGGAAAGTGAGTGGCCGCTGGTGGTCCAACCCGCCGCCGAGTACGCGATCGGCAGATCGACCGGCTTCGAATTATCGTCGGCCCACGCCACACTCGACACGCGCTCGCAGCGCAGCAGGTAATGCTCGATGCCCGTGAACACACTGCGCCAGTAGCCGCCGTAGATCGTCTTGTAGACCACGCCTTCGACTTCCACGTAAACGCGATTGCCGCTCAGGATGCGATAGTTGATCCGGCCGAGCAGATCGAGCAGCCGGCATTGCTCGCGCGCCGTGGGATCGGCAGCGGACTGATCGCGCCACGCTTCGGGTTCATACTGCGGCATGTCGCGTAGTTTAATACACTGGTTCCCGGATGTCATCGATTTTGGATTCGCTCGTTTACGTGGCTTTAGGTGATTCGACCGGCGCGGGTGTAGGCGCGGCTCACGGCGGTTACGTGGCTCGTCTTCACCGACGAATTCTCGGAGAACGTCCGGCCACACAACTCACTAATCTTTGCGTCAGCGGCGCGACGACCGCCGGCATTTTGCGCGGCCAGTTGGACAACGGCGTCACGAAGAATCCGCAACTCGTTACCCTCGGCATCGGTATCAACGACATCAGCCACAGCGTTCCGCTCGCACAGTTCGCGCAAAACTACGATGGCATTCTGAGTACGCTCAAACAACAAACGAACGCGCGAGTCGTTGTTTCAAACATCCCTGACGTTTCGACTGCGCGCGTCGTGCCTGCATTTTTACGCGGGAAGTTTCACCAGCAGATCGTCAGCTTCAACCACCGGCTCGAAGAGATTGCGAAGCATCACGGCGCGACTATCTTCGACATTTTCGCGATCACGACGCGCGAACTGCACGCGCATCCCGAATACTTTTCGCCTGACGGCTTTCATCCTTCGGACGAAGGTTACGAGATGTGGGCCGTGCAAATGTGGCCCGTCATCGAGCGGGTTCTCCAGACCATTTGAACACGCTGATGATGTTGGAAAAGTCGTCGGTCCAGAGGTTGCGACCTCCGGAACCGCTCAGCGGTTGCACGTAAGAATCGTTCGCCAAAGGACCGAAATCGGCGGCGTTGCGTGCGAGCACGATCCAGTGTGATGGGTCTCTTCCGTTTAGCTGCGGCTCGGTGAGATCGCGCATCGAGAGATAACTCAACTGCCGGCTGTTCGCGAGATCCGCGACTACCTGGCTCAGATCGAGGTTGCGGTTCGAGATGTGAAAGACGATCAACCCACCCGGCTTAATTTTTGACAGATAAAGATCGAGCGCCTGCTGCGTTACGAGATGGATCGGAATCGCGTCGCTACTGAACGCGTCCAGCACGACCACGTCGTAAGACTGATCGGGCGCGGAGTGCATTTGCAAACGCGCATCGCCGAGCACGATGTCGACCGGCGCTTTCGCACACTCGTTGAGATAAGAGAAGTATTCCGTCGTGCGCGCCACTGACACGACCGCGGGATTGATCTCGTAAAACGTCCAATGCTGATCGGCGCGCGCGTAGGCAGTTGTGCCGCCGATGCCGAGACCGATGACGCCGATGTTTGCCGCCGGCCGCGATTTTTCAATCTGCGTAAAGATGCGGCCAAGCGGGCCGTCCTGATGATAGTAAGCGAGTGGTTCGCAACGTCGCTCGGGAATCGTGCTTTGCCGGCCGTGCACGGTGCTGCCGTGCAGGAATGAGTGTACGTGGCGAGTCGGATCGTTGATCACGCGAACGACGCCGAAGAAGTTACGTTCGGTGCTCAGCACGTTTTGACTCATGCCCGTCATCAAGCCCGCGGCGAGAATCACGCCGCCCAACGCCAAGGCGAAGCGCATCGGCCGTTTGCGCAGCGGGTAGCTCACGAATAACGGCGGC